>CAZZPX010000062.1:0-10718 GCA_964655955.1 uncultured Phycisphaerales bacterium
GGTCCACGGGAAACGCCACCCGCGTCAGAAGCAGCCGGAAGGTTCAATCCGGGGATCTCCAACTCCGGCATCCCGCCCCTCGCGCGCTCATCGCGCCGGGTCTCTCGTGGACCGCCCCGTGTTAATCGTTGAGAAAATTCCTGAATGCGCTGCGAGATCCGGCAGCGGCCGACGGATCGGGACTGACGCGCCGCACTGTGCGGCGCGCGGTCAAGATCCCGCAGTCCGGATTGAACGCTATGACCATCAAGCTGCATCTTGGAGAACGCTTCGTCCGATCGCATGCCCCCGCGATCGCAGCCGCTCTGCTGGCTGCAATGCCAGTGGGGAGCGCCTGGGCGCAGAACCTCTTCTTTGGATCTATCGGGATCCAAGCGACACATCTGTATACGACCGACCTTGACGGGCTGGGCCTGTCCGACATCTTCCCCGGCTCGGGGTACGTGGCGGGCGTCGCGGCGGACGGCGCTCAGCAGACTGTCTTCTGGATGGATCACATCTCCGGAGGTCAGTTGTCCATTCACTCCGCGACGTTCAGCGGCGCCAGCCACTCAGTGCTCGCGACAGGAGGTTACGTCGGGAACAGCTACGGAGTGGCGGTCGACCGCGTTAACCAGCGCGTCTACTGGACTGACGCGACCGGCATTCGCGCCGTCAGCTACAACGGCACCGGCAACACGCCAATCGTGCCGGCACCTTACGCCAATGATGTCGAGGTCGATCCAGTTGCCGGCAAGATGTTCTGGATCGACACGCTCGGCGTTTACACCGCCGCCCTCAACGGCGCCAATCCGCAGACGCTCGTCACCTTGCCCGGCAACTCAACTGCGTTCGGATTGACGATCGATCCGGGAACCCAGACCCTGTTCTGGTCCGACTGGGGCGCCGGCACCATTTCATCGATCCCGTATGCCGGCGGCACGCCCTCAACCATCCTCAGCGGACACCAATTCGTCGCAGGTCTCGAATTCGAGCCGACAACGAACCGCCTGTACGTGGTCAACAAGGGTCTCGCCAACGTCGCCTGGATGCCACCGACCGGCGGCACACTGACTACGGTGTTCAGCGGCAGCGGCCCGACGCTGGGCGAAATGTGGGACGTCGCGGCCGTCGTGCCCGCTCCCGGTTGCTGTGGACTGCTCATGCTCGGCGGCGTGATCGCCGCAAGACGACGTCCGGCCCGCGCGTGAGGCGACGAGAAGCTGATCGTGGATTTGCTGGCGCGTGCTATCCGCTTGGCGCATCTGCTCACACCGCCCAGCCCGCAAGGTAGCTCCCCCCTTGATCCAGATGAGAAAGGAAGATCCCGGACTCAGAGCCCAGATGCATCACGCCCGGTCCCGGGTCGAGATCAATCGGGCCGTCGAAGTCGCCGAGCGTGTAGGCTGCGCCCGTTGAGTCCACTGCTACGTCCCAGGCGATCTCGAAGTGGGAACTGCGCAGCGGTGCGAACCAGTCGAGTTGCCCCGTCGCACTGAGCCGTACCACGACAGCATCCGCAGGCTTGCCAAGGCTTGACAACATGCGTTCACCGGGGGTCGGATCGAAGTCAAATGTGCGATTGAAGCTTAGCGGCAGATACAGCGAGCCGTCCGGCGCTGCGGCCAACGGCGCGACGGCGAGGAAGTGTCCGCCGCCGACGATTGCGCCGCTCCAGCGCCAGTCGCCCGCTGGATCGAGATTCGCCAGGAAGAGACTGCGATTGTGCCGGTACGGCGAGAGCAGTTGTACGCCCGGGCCAGGATCCGAATCGATTGACCGGGAGAACAGACCGCTGATAGTGCTGTTGCCCTGACTGTCACAGACAAGACCCAGTGCGTACTCCGTTCCAAGTCCGCCGAGCGCAACGGCCCACTGCGTGTTGTTGGCGGAATCGAAGGAGGCGAGCCAGGCGTCGCGTCTGCCTGACGCGAGCAGCGCCGGACCCGGCGCGTCGTCGAATGCAAGTGACCCCGTGAACGATCCTGCCATCACGATGCGACCGTCCGGACCAGTGGCGATGGCGCTGCCCTGGTCGCGTCCGCGTCCGCCAACTGCGCGTCTCCACGCCAAGGCGCCGTCTGCGTCGTAGTGGACAAGGAATCCGTCAAGCCCGCCATTCGAGTTGAGTGTCAGCGACCCGCCGTTCCCCGCATCGAGAGTGAGCGACTTGCGGAACGAGCCGGTGACGCTCACCGAACCATCCTCGCTTGCCGCAAGCGTCGGGAACCTCGCCCCGCGCAGCGCATTCACCCAGAGGAAGTCACCGTCGCCGTCAAGCTTGAGCACAAAACCATAGGAGCCCCGCCCCGGCACGCGCTGCTCGGCTTCGCCGGGATCGAAGTCCGGCGATCCCGACGTCACTCCGGTGATACAGATGGTTCCATCCGCTGCAGCGGCGACGTCGCTGCGGTGATACGCCAAGCGTACCTGCGTGCGCTGTGACCAGCGGAGCGCACCGTCCGGCCCGTAACGCGCGACAAAGAGCCTGCTGCGCCCGGCCTCGGCGTCGAATCCCGCCGTCACCACCACATCACCATCGGGCAGCACGGACACAGCGTTTCCCAGGGGCAGGTCGGCGTGACCGCTCAACGGGGACGCCCCACCTCCGTCGAGCAGCCGCCGCGACTCAAGCGGCTCGAATTCCGGCCGCCAAGCCTGCACTCTCCAAGGATGTATCCACAGACCGGCCAAAGGGCACCTCCTCTTGGCGCGCTCTATCCTTTCCACCAGCTCCCGTAGCGCCAAGAGCCCTGTTCAGGGTGCAGCGATTCACGGCTACGCACCGCCACGCCTCACGGACAGCACACCGATGCGATTCACACCTTCCTGTCGCGGCACCAACTCGCCGACGCGCTGTACCCTACCCCCATGCGAACGGATGAAGCGACAACCCGCTCGCGGCGCGACGCGCCCCAGCCCAGCCAGCCGCACGCGCAGCGCATCGCGGCGGCGATGCGGGAGTACTGGGGGTTCGACCAACTCCGCCCGCTGCAGGCCGAAGCCATCGCTGCGGGGATCGACGGGCGCGATTCGCTCGTCGTCATGCCGACCGGCGGGGGCAAGTCGCTCTGCTACCAGGTGCCGCCGCTCATCGCCAAGCGCACCGACCTCGTCGTCTCGCCGCTCATTTCCCTCATGAAGGACCAGGTCGACTCGCTCATCGCCTGCGGCTACCCGACGGCGTGCCTGCACAGCGGCGTGTCGCCCAAAGAAAAACGCGAGGCGGAGCGCCAGATCAGCAGCGGCGCATGCCGGCTCATCTTCGTCGCGCCCGAACGGCTCATGTCAGACACCTTCCTGCGCTGGATCGAGCCCTTGGGCATTCGCACGCTCGCCGTCGACGAGGCGCACTGCATCAGCCACTGGGGCCACGACTTTCGCCCCGAGTATCGCCGCCTCGCCGAGCTGCGCGAGCACTTTGCCGACCTGAGGGTGCACGCCTTCACAGCGACGGCGACGCCGCGCGTGCGCCAGGACATCATCGATCAGCTTCATCTGCAGGATCCGACGGTGCTTGTGGGGGTGTTCGATCGGCCGAATCTGGTGTACCGGATTCTGCCGCGCACCGACACGAATCGGCAGGTGCTCGACGTGATCAAGCGCCATCCGCGCGAGGCGGTGATCGTCTACTGCCTCAGCCGCAGGGAAACCGAGGCGCTCGCGGCGTACCTGCAGACGCAGGGCATCAAGGCGGCGGCGTATCACGCGGGGATGGAGCCGGAGGATCGTCGCATCACCCAGGAGGAGTTTCTGCAGGAGCGGCTTGACGTCGTCGTCGCCACCGTCGCCTTCGGCATGGGGATCGATCGCAGCAACGTTCGCTGCGTCATCCACGCGACGATGCCCAAGAGCGTCGAGCACTACCAGCAGGAGACCGGCCGGGCGGGAAGAGACGGGCTGGAGGCGGAATGCATCATGTTCTATTCCGCCGCGGATTTTCGCCGCTGGGAGGGGTTGATCGAGCTGAGCGCCCAGGAAGTCGAGGAGCCGCAGCTTGTCATCGCGCCGCAGCTCGAACTGCTCAGCCACATGCAGCGCATCGCCTCGGGTCTGCGTTGCCGGCACGACGCGATCAGCGAGTACTTCGGCCAGGCGTTTGACAAGGCGAACTGCGAAGCGTGCGATGTCTGTCTCGGCGAGGCGGAGGGAATGGACGACTCGACGACGATCGCGCAGAAGATTCTCTCCTGCGTCGCCCGGGCGGAGCAGCGCTTCGGCGTGGGGCACATCACCGACATCCTCATCGGAGCCGACAACGAGCGCGTGCGCAAGTTCGGTCACGACCGGCTCTCGACGTACGGTCTCCTGAAGGATCTGCCCGCGAAGATCGTGCAGAATCTGACCTATCAGCTCATCGACCTGGGCGCGCTGGCGCGCACGGAAGGCGATCGGCCGGTGCTGAAGTTGACGGAGAAGGGCGTACAGGTGCTGCGCGGCGAGCGCGAGGTGCAACTGCGCGAGCCGCGCGCGCCCAGAGCCACGAAGTCGAAGCGCACACAGCGCGAGGTGGAATCGTGGGAAGGCGTCGACGAAGCGCTCTTCGAGAAGTTGCGGGAACTGCGGCGGGAGGTCGCGGAGGAGCGGAACGTGCCGGCCTACGTCGTCTTCGGCGACCGCACGCTGCGCGACCTGGCGCGCCTGAAGCCGACGACGCCAGTCGAAATGCGGCTTGCCCACGGCGTGGGGGAGAAGAAGCTCGCGACCTTCGGCGAGGCGTTCCTGGAGGCGATCAAGGCGCACGCACGCGCCGGCAGGGAGCCCTGAATGCTCCCGCCCCGAACTGCTACGGGCTCGTGGCCAAAAACCAGGCGACTGCCGGCACGAGCATCGCCGCCAGTGCCATGAGCAGGGCATGCAGATCGACAGTGCGGCGGGGCAGCGCCCGAATGAACTCGCGCCAGTAGACGCCCGCCAGGAGCGCATTAAGCCACACGACCAGGGCGGCGAGGTACCAGAACGATGGGGCCGACGTCGACTGCCCGATCGCGAACGGCAGAAGATAGACCCACGGAAGGACGCAGAGCAAGGCGAAGGGTTCACCGACGAGCAGCGCAGGCGTCATCAGCGGCCCGAGCAGTTGATTGACGTATTCCCGTGCGGGCTTGCCCCGCGCCGCCGCTTCCTCCTTGGCGATCTCTGCAGCGATCGCAGCGTTGTGCATGCGCCAGCGGCGTGGCGGCTCCATCGCTGCGGTAGGCTTCAACTCGCGCGCTATCGGCCCCGACAACTGCGCTCCCGCCAACCGCGCCCGCTCGATGACTTGGCTGCGCAGATTGCCGGGAATCGACTCCGTCGGCACCACCTGCACCAGAGGCGGATACGCGAAAGTGAAGAGCCACACATCGCGGTAGCAGCGCAGATCGCTCACCAGCGTCCAGGCGGCGCGGTGCAGCGACTCCGCATCCTCGAAGGCAACTGCATCATTGAACAGGTGCACCGTGATGCGCCGCCCCGCCCGCGCCTGCCAGAAGCGCCGAGCGTAGAGCCAGGCCCGCAGCGACCGCAGCCAATAAACGACGCCCACGGTCAGTCCCACCACGAAGACCCAGTGCCCCTCACCCAGCGACAGCAGCACCGCCGCCGCGATCGCAAACGCTGCCAGCGGCAGTGTGAACCAGCAGGCGCGACGAGCATTGCGCCGCATCGCGCGCATGCCATGCCGCACGCGCACCTCGTAGCTGAACTCGCCGAGCAACTCCGCCATGCCCTGCCTCCGCGCCGTCCGCGTCGGCAAGTGTATCGTTTCGTCGCGCCCCGTGCCGTGGACGATCCCCGCCGCCGCACCGCGCCGTTACTGCACGATAGCGGCGGTCTTCTTCTTCGGCTCAAACTCCGCGGGCTGCTCTTCAACGCCGTTGGTGATTCGCTCCAGCAGCGGGAAGAAGCCGTGCGACAGCACCGCGTCCCAGCCCATGTGCTCGACCAGTTCCTGTCCCGCCGCGATGAGTTCGCGCCGATCGGCGTCGCTGCGCGGCAGGCGCTCGCAGAGACGCCGGGCAATCACCCGCGCCTCCTCTTCTTCGAGCGCATCGCGCTCGTCGCGGCTCATGTTCTTGAGTTCCTCGAGCGCCCAGGGGCGCGGCAGGTCGGTGTAGTCGACCTCCATGACGTTGGGAAAGTCCGCCGCCCGCTTGCCCAGACGCCGCACCGTGTCACGGAAGAACCCCGAGCAGCCGCACACGTCGGTGAAGACGCAGATCGCCCCCGAGCCGAGCGGCTCCAGCTGGCTGATGCCGAACGGTTCGTAGACGCTCTGGCCGAACTCGACGTCGGCGGCCTTGCGCAGGTCGGAGATGTCCATGTCGTGTGCCGCCGCAGGCCCGAGGGCCTTGCGCGAGAAGCCGAACTGGTTCACCAGCAGGCCGCGGATGTTCATGTGACCGCGGTTGAAGCCGTCGATGTCGTTGTTGATGCCGATCTCGGGCCCGACGAGATCGGGGTAACCCGTGCGATGCTGCGCCGGCCAGCCGTACTGCTCGGCCATGTGTCGCACATCGTGTTCGCTGCGCACCGAGGCGCCGCAGGTGAGAATCACGAGCAGCCCGCGCTTGCCTTCCTCCGCGAGCATCTGGTCCAGGTAGCTGCACACCTTGAGGTCGCGCCACAAGCCCTTGCTGATGACCGGGCGCGTGACGTGCGTGAAGAGAAAGTCGGGGCGGAATCCCACGACCTTCTCCGCCCAGTCGTCGACCTTGCTGCGGCTCTGCTGCTTCGCCGCCAGATCGACCTTCATCACGGGCAGACCGTTATAGACGATGTCCACATCGGCCTGCGACATCTCGCGGGAGAGGAAGTGCATCTCGTTGGCGGTTTCGTGCCCCACCGCGATGACGCCGTCCAGCGAATGCGACTTCTCGATCATCACGTGCCGCATGTTCTCATCCTGCGGGCCGAAGACGTCCTCGACGAAGAGATTCTGACCGGCGGCCTGGCGCATGAGGTTGTAGAAGGCGATGTCGTGGCCGGGGATGTTCTCGACGATGCCGCGGGCGGTGGCGCACTCGTGGCCGTGAAACACGGTGCGATAGGCGTCGCGCCCTTCCATCTTGGCGAGCAGGGCGGTGCACATGCCCATGAATTCATGGCTGACGAGCACGCAGGGCAGATCCTCCTCTGCGAGCAGGACGTTGAGCGCGTAGTAGGCCGGCTCGGCGAGGCGACAGTATTCCTCGAAGTCCCAGCGCGACTCGTAGCGGGCGCAGTCGATGCCGAAATGCGAATACAGCCGCCCCTTGAAGACGTTGAGGCGATCGGCCTTGGTGTTGTAGACGTCGATGAGCAGCACTTCGGACTCGCCGCTGCGTCCTTCGCCGATGTTGTGGTAGCGGCGAATACCGTAGACGATGCGCACGCCGAACGCCCACTCGATCGGCCGCAGCTTTCCGCCCAGGCCGGCGGTGTCGATGTCGTCGATCGAGGAGTAGAGCACCTCGCCGTCCTCGCCGAGGCACTTGCTGGGTTCAGCCGCGAGATGGCCGAAGAGCGGGCCGATCAGGATCGAGCGCCGCACGCGCTCCTTGTAGACGGGACTGATCATCATGCCTTCGAGCACCGTGCCGATGCCCCCGATCTTCTCGACGGCTTCGTGCGTGACGTGGGCTATGGTGAACTGCGATCTTGCTGCGTTGCTCATGCGTATGTGGGTCGGCTGGGCCGGTTGAGTGCGAGAAAAAGAGGATCGAACTGCGTGGAGCAGCCGGGACGGTGCCGGCGGTCTCGCGGCGCCCCGGCACGACCTGCTGCCGGGCATGGTGGGATGATATGCGATGGGCGAGCGCGACGCGCCGAAGGCGGGCCCAGCCGGCAACGGGAGGGGCGGGTTCTTCGTGTCACACAGCCGCGCCGCTCAGATCGCTGCGCTCGATCGCCTCGCCGTCGACGCTCCAGCGCATGAGGAAGTAGATGATCGTCTGGCTGGTGAAATAGAAGCTGATGATGAAGGCGGCGACGAGGGCGGCGAGCACGGCCCGCCAGATCCCGATCAGACTCGCCGCCACGCGCTCCGTGCCGCTGAGCATCCACAGCGGCCGCTCCTCCAGCAGGCGATCCCAGCCGCCCGCCATCTCGCCGACCCCTTCGCCGCCCAGCAGGCTCGCCAGGTCCGCGGTCAGGTTCAGCGTCGCCAGCGCGATGAACCAGATTAAGGTCAGCGCCACCGCTCCCTGGATCAGCGCCAGCAGCGTGTAGAGAAGCAGATGCCCCGGCCGCGCCAGCAGATAGGCGTACGCCCGCTGCTGCGCGTCGTAGCCGTCCGTCTGCTCCACGGCGATGGCGGGAACCATGAGGGAGAAGCAGCCGACGAACCCCACGCCAATCAGCACGATGAGAAGGCCGCAGATCAGCGCCAGGAAGTAGAGAAGCGCGCCGAAAATGTTGAGGCCGGGGAAGCGCAGCATGATGCCCCAGCCGATCGCGACGATGACGCACAGCACCAGCGCCACGATGGGAAAGAAGAGCAGGCTGAGGAGCAGATCGCGCAGGCGCGCCAGGGCGAAGCCGATCCCGTGGGTCGCGCGCTGGGCCTTGCCCTCGGCGAGATCGAGCGCGGTGAGGCGGCAGATTGCGCCGCCGGCGAGGCAGAAGAGCAGGATCGTCAGCAGGCCGAACACGATGGAAAACGCCGTGTGCTCCCGCCACAGCATGGTGAAGCGTTCGCCAAGCCCGTTCCACAGCGCCTGCGTCCCCTCCCAGGCGCGGGTGTGGTCGAGCGTCCACAGTGACGCGATAAAGTCGCTCCCCAGGCCGCTCAGGCTCCGGATCGTGTGCTGGAACACGCCGCGCGGCTGCTCGATCTCCAGCCTGTGCATCGAAGCGCGGGCGGCGAGTTCATGCGTCTCCAGGCGTTCGAGAATCTGGGCGCGGTGCTCGGCGTCGCGCGCTTCCAGCAGTTCGAGCTGCGCCTGATCCTTGCGGGCGTGATAGCGCTTCGCAATGGCCGCCTTCGCCTCAGCGTAGGTCAGCGACTCTTCTTCGAGCAGACGCTCGCGGTCCGCCTCATTCAGCGCCTTGGCGTGGACCATGGTGAAGTTGACCGCATTGAGCACCGGCTGCGGCCGCTCCAGCGGATCGATCTGCACCGGCGACAGAGCATCCCACAGCGAGCCGCACGCCATGAAAATGACGAAAGCGATGAGCGCCACGCCCAGCCGCGTTTCCTGGATCGACTGTCCGAGCGAGCGAAAGACGATCGGCCAGCGCCAGGTGCTGCGAGGCGTGAATCGTCCGCCGATGCCTGAGTCGTGCGTATCCGCCATGGTGTTGTGCCCATCCTTCCGCAGCGAGGCCGGCCGCTGCCGCTGCGCAACTTCGCCGGGCGCGGCCGGTCTGTCAAGACTCGAAGCGCGCCAGCCGCCTCACCTCGGCCGATTCCGCCCTGCAGTCCGTTCTCCCCATCACCCTGCGATCAGTTCAATCAGCCTTCCCGCCTGCCTGCGCACCCACTCAGCTTTCCTCGCCACCATGATCAGGAACTCTCCGCCTTCCATGTGGGCGAAGCTGCCCGTCGTCGCAATCGGCAACACCGCCTCCACCAGGAGCGCTTCGATCATCAGGCTCGGCAGCACCTGCAGTTCCTGCAGCGACAGGTCGCACCCTTCAATCGAGAGATAGCCGCGGCAGAAGCGCTTCAGTCGCGTCTCGTCGAGATAGTCCGGCCAGCCCTGCACGTCGCCGCTGCCCATCGTGATGGAGAATTGCAGGCAGCCGTTGGCGACGTCGATGAGACGCGGCTCCCAGCGCGCCGAATCGAAATCGAGGACGCTGGTCACCTTGCCGCTGTCGAAGAGCATGTTGCCCGGATGCCAGTCGCTGTGAATCGCTTGCCGCGCCCAGGAACGGAAGTCGGCTTCTTCAACCGTGCGCAGCGCCTCGTGATAGATCTGGCGCAGAGAACGCACGAGCGTGGGCATGTCGACGCTGCGCTCGGCGGCGGGGACGGGCGAAACGCGCTCGACCGTCGCGGGTATCTGATGCAGCGACGCGCCCAGACCCGACACGGCGTGAAAGCTGCCCTTGGGCGGCGGACGCGTCGGACTGAAGGACGAGGCGGCGACGTGGAACCGGCCAAGCATGCAACCGGCGTCATAGGTCTCTTCGAGCGTCCCCGCATACGTCGAGCCGTGCACGAACTCGAAGAGTTCGTACAGCATGTCCTGGTGGCGCACGACCGTCTGCTTGTGGGCAGCCGTGCGAACCAGGGCCGGCATGGGAAACGAGAGGCGCTGAAGATGCGATTGCAGATCGTGCACGAAGGCGAGGCGCAGCGGATTGTCGCGCCCGGGCGCGCGGCGCTTGAGGAGGAACTCACCCGCCTCCGTATGCAGAACCGCCTTGGGAGAGCGGTGCGAACCCTTGGGCAGTTCGCGCACCTCGAAGATGGCGCCAAGGTCATAGTGCCGGCAGACGGCGTCGATTTCCTCACGCGCGAAGCGGTCGCGGCGCGCGGGACGACCGGCGGCGGAGCCAGGGCGCGGCTCGGAGTCGGGGTCGCCTGAGGATGGAACGCTGGAATCAGGCATGGTTGCGGACGGGACTGACGGACTATGGTGAGAGCGTTCAGAATGTGACTGTGAACAGAGGGACGGATGTCCCTGCGTCTGAGGGCGCTTGCAGCGTGCGACATGGGGACTCAAGTCCCCATGCCCATTCACCGCCCATCGCCACCACCCCAGTTCCCCAATTCCCTGGGTCCCCCCTACTCCACATTCTGCACCTGCTCCTTGATGCGATCGATCGCG
>CAZZPX010000063.1:0-10582 GCA_964655955.1 uncultured Phycisphaerales bacterium
TCACCGAGAGCAAGGCACGCTTGATGGGGACGAGGTCGGGCACGGGCGGGCGCCGTGGGAGAAACGGTTAGCGCAGGGGGAAGAGCTTGGCGACGCGGCCGGAAACGTTGATGAAGTACAGGTCGCCGTTGATCACATCGCTCGCCTTGATATCGAGCAGCCGCGGCAGGTCGTGCGTCTTGATGAGGCGTCCCGTCGCCAGGTCGACTTCGTGCATCGAGTTGGCGTGCCAGGCGAGGAGACGCTGGTTGTTCTGGGTGAGCACGCGGCCGTGCGCCTGGGGGCAGGTCCAGATCACCGAGCCGTCGGTGATGTTGATAGCGACGAGGCCCTGCGAGGGGACGTCCTGGTACAGCGTCTCGCCGATGAGGACGGGCTGGGCGGTGAGAGGTGAATCGGTGCGGTAGCGCCAGTGCGCCCGCAGATCGCGGCGGGTGAGAGCCCAGATGGACTGGTCCGTGCTGGCGAGGAAGACCAGGTCATCGGTGGCGACGGGGCGATTCGAGAGCGGCCCGAAGAGCTTGCGCCGGCCGATCGACTCGCCGCGTGGCGTGACGGTCATGGCGAGGCCCTTCTCGTTGACGACGCAGATGTCGTTGCCGACGAGCACGGGGGGCGTCTCGATTGAGCCGTACAGGTCGTAGGCCCACTCCATGAAGCCGGCCTGCCAGTCGTGCGCCAGCAGGTGGCCGTTGGCGCAGCCGTAGATCGCCAGATTGTCGACGATGGCAGGGGCGGTGTTGACGACGGTCTTCAGCGGCTGCTTTCGCTCAAGCTGTCCCGTCTCCACGTCGTACTGGAGGATCTCGGTGCTGGAGGAGACGAAGAGCTGATCGTCGACGCGGACGGTGCCGACGAACGTCTGCAGAGGGTTGCCGAGGACGTGCGTCCAGCGAAGCTGCCCGTCGCTGGCGTCGAGGACGGTGAGGATGGTGCCTCCCTCGCGTGTGACGACGACATCGCCGAGCACGTCCATCTCCTCCATGCGGAAGCCGTCGGAGACGATGGCGATGGTCTCCCAGTCGACGCGATAGCCGAGATTGGAGGCGGTCTGGTACGGGACGAGAAGCTGGTTCTGTCGCAGTTCCGGGCCGACGACGAAACCGGGCGCCTCCGCGCCGTCGCCGCCGCATCCGGCGAGCAGGGCCAGCCCGGCCAAAGAGGCGAGACCGAGCCAGGAACGAATGGGGAGCCGTACGGGTCTGCGGCATGTGCTCATGGAAGCGAGTCCTCTTCTGCCCGGGGGACCGGGGCGCATGCGAGGGAGAGAGGGAGCAATACCCCTCCCGTCGTCGGCAAATCGGCCGGATCGGCAGTATCGACCCCCACTTGCACAGCGTCAAGCGGCGCAGCCGTCCGGAGCGGGAAGGCGGGGACGAAGAGCGCGACAACACGCCTGCGTCGGCGCGGCAACGCAGGGACACTTCGCATCGACGCGCGGCCATGCATGCAGCCCGCTCCGACCCCGCCGCGTCTCCGCTTATGTCGGCGACGGCGCTTCGCTGGCGACACCCCGGGCGGCACGTTCGGCGGCCAGCGCCTCGGGGTAGTGCTCGCCCGTCCAGCTTGCCGGGTACTTGGGGTCGTCCAGTCCCAGGGCCGCCTTGGTCGGATAGAGCGGCCGGAACGTGTCGCACATCACCGCCAGTTCATCGGTATACGTGGCGCCGAGGCTCTTCTCGACGGTTCCGGGGTGTGGTCCGTGCGGGATGCCCTGCGGGTGCAGCGTCATGGACCCGACGTCGATCCCCTTGCGGGCCTTGTAGTTGCCCTCGACGTAGTACAGCACCTCGTCGGAATCGAGGTTGCTGTGGTTGTAGGGCACGGGAATCGCCTCGGGATGGAAGTCCAGCGCCCGCGGGCAGAAGGAGCAGATGACGAAGTTGTGCGCTTCGAACGTCTGGTGGATGGGCGGCGGCATGTGCAACTGCCCGGTGATCGGCGCGAAATCGTCGACGTTGAAGCAATACGGGTAGTAGCACCCGTCCCAGCCAACGACGTCAAGCGGGTGGTAGTCGTAGATGTAGCTGTGCACGCAGTCGCGGGCCTTGATGCGCACCTCGAACTCGCCGCGCTCGTCGTAGGTGAGCGGCATCTGCGGAACGCGCAGGTCGCGCTCGCAGTACGGCGCGTGCTCGAGGAACTGCGAGGTCTGCTTGGATAGGTAGCGCGGCGGCGGGGCGATGTGCGAGTGATTGCACGTCTCGATGACGAGGAAGCGCGGATCGGGTTCGTCAGCCGTTTCTTTGTCGTCGAAGACCATCTGGTAGACCGTCCCCTTGGGAATCACGATGTAGTCCTTGGGGCCGAACTTGAGCGTGCCGAACGACGTGTAGCACACGCCGCTGCCGTGGTGGATGAAGATGCATTCATCCCCCTGGCCGTTCTTGTAGTGGTACTCCATGGGCTCTGCGGGAACGCAGAGGGACATCTCGCAGTCGGCGTTGCCGAAGAGCACGACGCGGCCGGTGATGGGGTCGCCCTTGGGCTGCATGGGCGTGGTCTGGAGATGCCGCATGCGCATGGTGTCCTCTTCCACGTACTCGACCTTGGTCGAATAGAGCTTCTTCCAGCCTGTCACCTGCGTAGGCGGGTGGATGTGATAGATCGTGGAGGTCGGGCCGACGAATCCCTCGGTGCCGAACACTTCTTCGGAGTACAGCGCCCCGTCCGGCCTGCGGAACTGGGTATGTCGCTTCTGGGGGATCTTTCCGAGCTTGGTG
This sequence comes from uncultured Phycisphaerales bacterium, assembly GCA_964655955.1. Taxonomy (GTDB): domain Bacteria; phylum Planctomycetota; class Phycisphaerae; order Phycisphaerales; family JAGLTS01; genus CAZZPX01. Next base: position 2,724 of record CAZZPX010000063.1, read on the forward strand.
TAGTACGGCATTGCGGGCTCCTGTATCGTCTTTCGCCGGCTTGTCTGTCGTGTTCACCGCAATGCTAGCGGGCTCAGTCGCGAATGTGCAGAGGCGGGCAGAAGGACGCGGGCGGGTGCGGGAATCGCTGCGGGCAGGCGTGGCGCGCCTGACGTATGCTGAGGCTCGCACTCGGAGTTGGAGAGAACCGCCGTGCCCCTGCTTCCCTGGTTCAGCAAGAAAGCGAACGACGAGGAGAACGAGTCCTCCTCGCAGCTCTATCGCCTTTCCGGCATGGGCATCGAGTTGGCGGCCTCGGTGGTCGGCATGACGCTGGTCGGCTGGCTCCTGGATCGTCTCCTGGGCACGACGCCCTGGCTCATCGTGAGCTTCGCGGTGCTGGGGATCGTGGGCGGAACGTACAACTTCATCAAGTCGGCGGTGCGCGAGAACCGCAGCAGCCAGGCGCGGTGGCGCAGGTCGCACCCGCAAGGCCCGTCCCTGCCGCCGGATCGCCCGGCGCCCAAGCCGCACACGTCGGCAACGCCGCCGACGCAGCCGCCGGCCGAGAAACTTGTCGAGACGGATCCGGACGAGGAGACGCGCTGATGGCTGAGGACAAACCCGCGCAGCCCGTGCCGCCAAGCCTGCGCGCCCCACTGCCGCCCTTGGCGCTGGGCACGCTGATCGCGGCCGTCGCGGCGGCGGCCGTCGCCTACGCGGCGATTCTGGCGCTTGATCCGTCCGCAGCCTGGACTGCCGTGTTGTCATTGCCTGTTGTCCTGCTCGCAGCCGGGGGAAGCCTTCTCTTCGTCGCGGCGCAAGGAAGGCAGACGCTCGTGACCTGGCCGGGCAAATGGCTGGCGGGGTCCGGAATCAGGGCGGCAGCAACGCTGCTTCTTGCGGCACTTGCGTTCATCTTCTTCAAACCGCCGCTGCTCCCGTATGCACTGTCGCTCCTGGGTGGCTACATTGCTGTCCTCATCGTGGAGACCGCAATCTTCACGATGGCGCTCAACCGGACCTGGAAGGCCGAAACACCGTCGGCTGCAACGACTGAAACCGAGAAAGCTCCATGATCTCCACAGGCATTGGACCGGCAGGCTGGCTGCTGGCGGCTACGAACCCGCTGGATCACGTCAAGGACCATCTCGTCTTTGTGACGGAGGGGGGGTTGGCGCTGTGGACCAGCCACATGGGAATGCTGGTCCTCTCCGGCATCCTGACGCTGTTGCTCTTCATCTTCGTAGCCAGCCGCATCGAGACCGGCCCGGAGTCGCAGGGAACCGATCGCTACGTGACCAAGGGGGCGTTCGCCCACATGATCGAGGTGATCTGCCTGTACCTGCGCGACGTGGTGGCCCGACCGGTGCTGCACGAGCGGACGGACCGCTTCATGCCCTTCCTGTGGACGCTCTTCTTCTTCATCCTGATCAACAACCTTCTGGGGCTGGTGCCGATCCTGGATCTGTTCCACATCGCCGATGAGATCATCGGAGGGCACATTCCGCCGATCTTCGCGGGGACGGCGACGGCGAATATCTGGGTCACGGGCGGCCTGGCGATCGTCGCGTTCCTGGTCATCAACATCAACGGCATGCGGGAACTGGGCGTGAGCGGCTACCTCAAGCACCTCACGGGCGGCGCGCCGCTCTTCATCGCCCCGATCATGATCCCCGTCGAGGTGCTGGGCACCTTCGTCAAGCCCTTCGCGCTCATGGTGCGACTCTTTGCCAACATGAACGCGGGGCACATTCTCATGGCGACGCTGATCGGCATGTTCGTGGGCATGTCGTACCAGGGGCTGGGGGCGCTGGGCGGAACGGTGCTGTCCATTCCCTCGCTGCTGCTGGCGTTTGCGATTTACTTCCTGGAGATCTTCGTGGCGTTTCTCCAGGCGTTCATCTTCATGTTCCTGACCGCGATCTTCATCGGGCAGCTCTCGCATCACCATGACGAGCCCCACGATGAGGAACTGAAGAGCCAGGAGAAACTGGCGGGAATGATGCCCGCGGGTTGAGTTCGACCGGTTTACGTATTTCGGGCCCTAGCCGGCGAGTGGGACGACCGGCACTTCCCTAGAGGTACTGGGCCATTCGATGCGATCCCACCGCATCACGCAGAGAGGAATTGCTACACATGAGACGCATCATTGCTCTTGCCCTGGTGGGCTTTCTGGCCGTCACCTATTTCGCCGGCCAGGCGCAGGCCCAGGAACTGACCACCAAAGAACGCATCGAGATGGCCAAGGCGGAGACGGCCACCACGATCGGCATCACCGACGCGGCCGGCAAGGCGCTCGGCGCGGGTCTCGGCGCCGGCCTGGCGCTGATCGGCGGCGGTCGCGGCATCGGCAACATCGGCTCCAAGGCCGTCGAAGCCATGGCTCGCCAGCCGGAAGTCGCCGGACCCATCGGCACCAACATGATCATTTCGGCGGCGCTCATCGAAGGAGCGACGCTCTTTGCCGTCGTGGTCACACTGCTGATCGTCGTCCTCTGACGATCCACACACACCGATTCGACACACACCGCGCGAGCGCCGAGAGGCGCTCGGGCGGCTTGGACTCGACGAATGCCTGCCTGGAGCCCCACACCCATGCGACGCCTGCTCGTTCACGCTGCTTTCGCTTCACCGCTCATTCTCAGCGCCCTCGCCTCCGCCGCCGATGAGACGCACGGCGACGCCGGGCACGGCCCGGCGACGGGCAACTTTCCCGCGACCACGCTCGAAGGCATCATGCCGCTCATCGCGGCGTGGATCGTCTTCGGGCTCGTCTTCGCCGTTCTCGCCGTCAAGGTCTGGCCGCGCATCCTCGGCGGGCTGACGGAGCGCGAGGAGAAGATCAAGAACGAGATCCGCTCCGCCGAGCAGGCCCGCCAGCAGGCCAACGATGCGCTCGAGCAGTACCAGAAGAACCTCGCTGAGGCCCGGGCCGAGGCGGCCCAGATGATCGAGCGGACCAAGCAGGAGCAGCGGCGTCTCGCCGAGGAGCTGCGCAACAAGAGCGAACAGGAAGTCGCGAGCATGAAGCAGCGGGCCGTGCAGGACATCGAGGCGGCGAAGCGGGCCGCGCTCGCCGACATCTACGGCCAGATGGCCTCAGTGGCCACGCAGGTCGCGGGCAAGATCCTCGAGCGCGAGATCAACCCGGACGATCATCGCGCCCTGGTTGACGACGCGGTGGGCAAGCTGACGGAGTTGAACTGAGCACGCCGATTCTGCGGACCGCCGGGACCGCTCCCTCACCATCGCGGCTCGTTGAGCACAGCATTCGAGACAAACGATGAATCAGCACACCGACGCGCTTGCCAACATCTACGCCAAGAGCCTCATCGACCTCGCCGACGAGCAGGGCGGCCGCGACCTCATCAATGAGGTCGGCGACGAACTTCGCGAGATTGTGCGGCTGGCCGACGAAGACCGGAGATTCAACGAGTTTCTCTCGTCCGTCATCGTACCGACGAGCGAGCGGGCACAGTCGCTCAGGAACATCTTCTCGGGCCGGATCACCGACCTGACGCTGCGCTTCCTGCTGGTGGTCAACCGCAAGGGGCGACTGGGGCATCTGCGGCAGATCGCGCGGGCGTTCAAGACGCTGCGCGAGGAGAAGTTCGGCTATGTGGCCGTCGCACTCACCACCGCGCGCGACCTGACCGGCGAACAGGTGCTGTCGATCACCAACCGCCTGCGCGACGCGCTCAAGCGCGAGCCGATCATCCCCACCACGGTCAACCCCGGGCTGATCGGCGGCATGAAGGTGCAGATCGGCGATCAACTGATCGACGCCTCGGTCGCTTCCCGGCTCCGCCGCATGCGCGAGCGCCTGGCCGAGTCCGGCACGCAAACGATCCGCGACCGCGCCGAACACCTCATCACCGACTCCTGAGCCCCCTGCATCGCCAGAGAAGCCCGTGGTCAAGGCGAGGCATGAGCCGCCGTCGCCGGGGAACTCCTCCGCCCCTTCCCCGATCCTCCCGGGAACCCCTGCTAGAGTTGTGCGTCTCACCGCACACACAGGAGGTACTCCCATGAACTGGATCGCGCCGATTCTGATGCTCGCACTTGCCGGCGGACTCTGCCTCACCGCTGTTCCCGCCACCGCCCAGCAGATCATTGAAACCGAGGGCCAGGTCGTCCCGACGCTCACGGTGAGCGGACAGGCGGAGCTGGAGAAGCCCGCCGACGAGTTGCACCTGACGCTCTCGGTGGTCAGCGAGGGTGAGGAAGCACAGCCGACGATGCAGGAGAACTCGCGGAAGATGCAGCGGGTGATCGAGGCGATTGAGCGGGTGGGGCTGAGCACGGAGGAGTACGAGACGCGCCGCTTCTCGATCTCACCGCGCTATGATCATCGCCCCCGCAAGGCCGGCGAAGGCGGCAGCCCGGAGATCATCGGCTACCGCGTCGAGAACGCGCTCTACATCAAGACCAGGAAGCTGGACCTGGTGGGCAAGCTCATCGAGGAAGGCACCGCCGCCGGCGCCAACAGCGTCGGCAACCTGAGCTTCGGCCTCGCCGACGAGCGGGCGCATCGGGGCGAAGCGATCACTGAAGCGGTGCAGAACGCCCGCGCGGATGCGGAGGCCCTGGCGTCGGCTGCGGGCGTGCGGCTGGTGCGCATCGTCGCCATCAACCTCGACAACGCCGCCGCTCCCCCGGTGCCGATGCGCGGCCAGATGATGGCGATGGGAGGACCGGAGTCCGGCCCGCCCATCCAGGCCGGCGACGTCACTGTGCGCGCCAGCGTCACGATCGTCTACGAAATCGCCACGAATTGATCGCCTGGTTGGACTACGCCCCCGGGCTGGGTGTTCACATCTGCTCGCGCTGTCAGGCTATCGTGCCGTTGCTGCGTGCGTTCACCATGAAGCTCTGCAGCGAGAATCCCGGGCAGCGGGTCGGGCCGAGTTCCTGGTGCGTGTGCACGCGCGCGGCGGGCACGCTGCAGGCGCGCTGCGCCGCGCGCATGAAGTCGACGAGGCGGTTGAGCTGCGCCTGCGTGGGGGTCTGCTCGTCGAAGTTGCCCAGCACCATCACGCCGAGGTTGCGCTGGTTGTGATCCTTGACGTGCGCACCCTGGTAGACGAGGGAGCGTCCTTCCCAGACGCGGCCGGCCCGGTCGATGATGAAGTGATAGACGATGTCGCCGAAGTTCCGCGCCAGGTGGGCGCGGCGGATGGCGTCGAGCCGGCTGCTCACCTGTGATTCGGTGTCGAAGAAGACGGTCGAAGCGCCCTCGTGGTGCACGGTGATGCGCTCGATGCAGGTCTGTCCCATCGGATCCAGCCGCGCCGGGATCGGGCCGCCCGAGGCCCAGCGCGTGCGGGGCAGCGCGCCTACCAGCGAGGCCAGTTCGCTGCCGCCCGACCCCATCGGCGTCCAGTTGGCGAGATCGTCAGGCAGCGGCGGCACGCGGTCAATCTCCGAGATGGCCCGCCGCTTCGCGCCCGCGTTGGGTGCGGCGGCGCAGGCGGTCAGCAGCGGCGCAGCGCCAAGGCCGATCATCGTTCTCAAGAAGGCGCGTCGGTTGGTCTCCATGGCGTCATTCCCTTCGGCACACCGGCCGACCTCGCTTGAACTTCTCAGCCCGTCGCCTCCGCGCGCCGCAGCCATTCGCTCTCCAGGGGCTCGAGTTCCTCCTGGAGTTCAGTCCGCTGATTGACAAGCTGCTTGAGCAGTTCCGCGTCGCGGTGATTGTGAGGATCGGACATCATGACGTCAATCTCCCCCTGCTTCTCCTGAAGCGCCTCGATCCGCTCCTCCAGCGCCCGCAAACTCAGCTTCTTCAGCGGGTTGGTCTCCTGCCCGCGCGCCTCCGCCCTGGCCTTGCGCGCCTGCTTCCTGTCGCGACTCTTCTCGGCCGCGCCGCGAGACGGCGGGGCGGCGGGCTCGCCCGTTGCAGCAGACGCCTCGCCGGTGAAGCGATTCCAGTCCGAATACGTGCCGATGAACGGCCTTGCCGCCCCCTCGCCGTCAAGCACGATGAGGTGATCGCAGGTGGCGTCGAGCAGGGCGCGATCGTGCGAGATGACGATCAGCGTGCCTTCGTACCCGCCGTCGCGCGACAGCACCTGCTCGAGGCGCTCGGCGGAAGGAATGTCCAAATGATTGGTGGGTTCGTCGAGCACCAGCAGGTTGTGGGCTCCGGCGACGAGACCGGCGAGGACGGCCCGGCTGCGCTCCCCGCCGCTGAGCAGGCCCACCTCCTTCTCCTGGTCGCTTCCCGAGAAAAGGAACGCGCCGGCAAGATCGCGGGCGGTCTGCTCCGTGCCGTCCAGCGTCACCCCCGCCGCTTCCGCCTTCTTGAGGATCGTGCGCTGCAGGTACTGCGAGACGGTGAGATCCGGGTCGAGGTCTTCGTGAAGCTGGGAGTAGTAGCCGATGCTGACGTTCGATCCCTGGCGCACGACGCCTGAATCGGGGGCGAGTTCATTGAGCAGGCAGCGGATGAGCGTGGTCTTCCCCGAGCCATTGGGCCCGATGATCCCCCACCGCTCGCCGCGCTCGACCTTGAAGTCGAGGCTGGAAAAGAGCGGCTTGTCCTTGTAACCCTTGCTCAGGCCCTGCGCGGAAAAGACGATGTCGCCGCTGCGCGGGGCCTTGGGGAGGCGCAGGCGCAGCGTCGCAGCCTCGAGCGGCCGCTCCTTCATCTCATCCTGCTTGAAGCGCTCGAGCCGCGTTTCCCGGCCGCGCGCTTGCTTGGCGCGCTGGCCCGTCTTGTAGCGGGCGATGAACGCCTCCTGTTGCCGCACGTAGGTCTGCTGCTTTTCGTAGACCCGCGCCTCGGTGAGCTTGCGCTCCTCGCGCAACTGGCGGAACTTGCTGTAGTTGCCGGGATAGTCGATGAGCCGGCCCGCCTCCAGTTCGATGATCCGACCCACGACGCGATCGAGCATGTAGCGATCGTGCGTGATCATCAGGACCGCGCCGCTGAAGTCCTCCGCGAGAAAGTCCTCCAGCCAGATGCGGCCGGCAATGTCCAGGTGGTTGGTCGGCTCGTCGAGCAGGAGCAGGTCCGGCCCTTCGAGGAGCAGCTTGGCGAGGGCGAGGCGCGAGCGCTGCCCGCCGCTGAGGTTGCTCACCTTCAGGCTGAATTGCGTATCGACGAAGCCCAGGCCGTGCAGCGTGGCGTCGATGCGATGGTCGATGGCGTAGCCGCCCGCCAGTTCCATCTGCCGCTCCAGCGTCTCCTGGCGACGCAGGAGGGATTCCAGCCTGTCGCCGTCGGCCTCGGCCATGTCGGCGAAGACCTGGTCGAGCTGGCGATGCAGGGCGTGCAATTCGCGGAACGCCGCCTCCGCCTCGCCGCGCAGCGCCTCCTCGGGATCGAGGTCCGGTTCCTGGGCGAGGTAGCCGATGCGTGCGGAACGCTGCTGCTGCATGTGGCCCTCATCGGGCGTGATGCGTCCGGCGATGGCGCGCAGAAGCGTGGTCTTGCCGCAGCCGTTGCGGCCGACCAGGCCAAGTCGTTCGCCCGCCTCGATGGAGAAGCTGACGCCGTCGAGGACGACGCGCGTGCCGAAGCTGTGGCGCAGATTGGCGACGGTGAGCAGCGACATGCGGTGATGGTAGCACGAGCAAGTAGCCCTGGACCCGCGCAGCTCCGCTTGCACGCACTCAAGGAAGCCTCATTGACACGCCACGTCGTAGTCGGCGAGAAGGGCGCCGAGGTCGGCGAGGTCGACATCGTCATCGCCGTCGAGATCAGCGTCAGCGTTGTACAGCGGATGATCGATGGGCAGGTTGAAGCTGGCCAGGAGCAGGCCGAGGTCGGGTTGGTCGACGACGCCGCTGCCGTCGATGTCGCCGCGGCACTGGCAGAGGTCGGGCCGGCCGTCGCCGTCGGCATCGCCGCCGATGGCGTAGACGTAGGCGGC
>CAZZPX010000064.1:0-10530 GCA_964655955.1 uncultured Phycisphaerales bacterium
ACAGCTCTTGGTCGGTGCTGCTGAAGTCGCCGAGGTCGCCGAGCGGATGGGCCGCGCACCGGGCTAAGTTTCGCCGATGCTCGACGAATACCGCGAGGATGCTGATGAGGATCCGCACGACAAGTGCCGCCAGCACAAGAATGAGCACAGCGACGAGGAGCAAGCCGGCGAAGAAGAGGAAGTTGTTCACGATGCGATCGGCTCCCGCTCGGATTCGTCCGCGGTGACGCTCGACCCGCTCACCGGCTCAACGACCGTGCCGCACTCCGGACAGCGCGGGTCGGTCAGGCCGCGCAGGTCGTAGCCGCACTTCAGACAAACGGGCACGCCCTGCCCGCAGAGCCAGCGGCGGACGAAGCGGATGTAGGGTCGGTGCCAGCCGATGGCGGTGATGCTCGCGGCGAGCAGGGCGGAAAGAAGGACATTCAGCATTGTCGCCAGCCAGTCGGGCGCGCCGAGTGACTTCACGCCCACTGTGAAGAAGGCGGCCGATGTGCCGACCACGAGCACGATGATGACAATCACGGCGAGCATGCGGCGATTGACGATGCCGGAGTGACCCGCCCAGGCTCGTTTGGCCTCGCGCACCTGCTCGCGCGACTCGAACAGCCGCAACTCCGGGTAGAGCCGGAGCCAGAGCGGTGAGAAGCCGAGGTGGTGACGGTTGGGCATGGGAACGCCTGAGGGAGCAATCGGGTGCAAGGATACAGCCGGACGCCGGCAGAAGACGCGGCTCGCAGCAAAGCGGCCCAGCATCGCACGAGCGCGTTCCGTTCGGTTTATGTTCGCAACGTCATCCTCAGCCGTGCGCCGCACCGGCCGTGGCAGCGTCTCAACCAGCCCCGTTTCGCGTTCTCCGCAGCCTGCCCAGTTGCCCGGATCGCGAAGTGTCGTATACTAGCCCCTTCGGCCCGCGTCCCAGGCCAGCCCGCTATCGCTGTCTGTGCAGCGTGCGGGTGGGAACGGTCCCAGAATTCCGGTGATGCACACAAGCGCCCTTTTGGCAGGGCACAGCCGACGGCTCGGCTGGCGCGACCCCCTTCCGCGCCGCTGACCACAGGCGGGACGGTGCCTTGCGGTGTCGCTGAACAGGTTAGGAACATTCCCATGGCAGAGTCGCTCATCCAGGATCTGATCGAGGCCGGCATCCACTTCGGCCAGCGCGCCAGCAACTGGAACCCCAAGATGGCGCCGTACATCTACGGCAAACGCAACCAGATCCACATCATCGACATCAAGGAAACGGTCAAGGGCCTTCTGCTCGCCAAGAAGTTTCTCACCAAGACCGTCTCCAACGGCAAGGACGTCTGCTTCGTCGGCACCAAGAGGCAAGCGAAGAGCGTCATCGAGCAGCACGTCGGCGACATCGGCATGCACTGGGTCACCGAACGCTGGCTGGGCGGCACGCTCACCAACCACCGCACCATCCGCTCCCGCCTCAAGCGGCTCGGCGAACTCGAGGAACTCGTGGAAACGGGGGAAATGAAAAACTACTCCAAGAAGATGGAAAGCCAGCTCCTGCGCCAGAAGCGGCAGATCTCGCGCAACCTCTCCGGCGTGCGCAACATGAGCAGCCTCCCCGGCGCGGTCGTCGTCATCGACGTCCGCCGCGAGATCAACGCCGTCCGCGAGGCGCGCAAGCTGGGCATCCCCACGGTCGCCCTGATCGACACGGACGGCGACCCGGACCTGATCGACATTCCCATCCCCGGCAACGATGACTCGATGCGCTCCATCGACGTGGTCGTGCGGGAGCTGTGCAAGGCGATCGCCGAGGGCAAGACGGCCCGGCGCGAGCAGAACGAAGGTCGCGACGAGGAGACTGGTGAGGACAAGGCGCCGCAGCGCCGCCGCAGCAGCCGGGCCCGCTACCGCGCCGATGCTGAAGGCAGCGCGCCCGCCGAGGGCGAAGGCGAAGAGCGCCAGCGCGAGCCGAAGGTCGAGCGTCCCGCCAAGGAGCCGACCGTCGCCAGCAAGGAGTAAGCGGGAAGGGACAGAGGGACAAGGGACTGAGGCACCAAGGGCGCGGGGACTCCAGGCCCCGTGATCGGATGAAGATCTAACTCGGGAGATGAAAGCCATGGCGATCAGCGCCAAAGACGTGATGGCCCTGCGTGAGCGGACGGGCCTGGGCATGATGGAATGCAAGAAGGCCTTGCTCGCCGCGGACGGTGACATCGCCGCCGCCGAGGAGGCCATGCGCATCAAGCTCAAGGGCAAGATGGACGCGCGGACGCATCGCGCCGCCGGCGAGGGACGCATCGGCGTCGCCATCCAGGGCGACAAGGCCGCCATCGTCGAAGTCAACGCCGAGACCGACTTCACCGCCCGCAACGAGCAGTTCGTCGACATGGTGCAGAAGGTCGCGGACCTGGCGCTGCAGCAGGACGGCCACGTCGAAGTCACCGACGAGATGACCAGGGCCATCGATGAGCTACGCATCTCGACCGGCGAGAACTGCGGTTTCGCCCGCGGCGAGGTGCTCCAGGGCGGCAGCTTCGCCCACTACATCCACCACGACGGCAAGACCGGCGTCCTCCTCCAGGTCGAAGGCGATCTCGCCGCCGAAACCATGAAAGACATCTGCCTGCACATCACCGCCGCCGTCCCTCGACCCGTCGCGGTCGACGAGTCCGGCGTGCCGGCGGAGATGATCGAGAAGGAGCGGCACGTCGCCCTCGAAACCGCGAAGGAATCGGGCAAGCCCGAGGAAATCGCCAGGAAGATGGTCGAGGGCAAGATGCGCAAGTTCCTCGAGTCGCTTGCTCTGCTCGAGCAGCCCTTCGTGAAGGATGACAAGAAGAAGATCAAGGATCTGCTCAACGGCGCCAAGGTCGTCACCTTCCGCCGCTACGAGGTGGGCGAAACCCACGGCTGAGTCGGCGTCACGCCTCGTCGAAAGAGAGACACACACGAAGCGCCCGGCCCGGAGTGGTCGGGCGTTTTTCTTCGCGCCGGAAACACTGGCCGAAAGTCGACGCCCTGTGTGTGTACGAAGCGCTGCGGCTCTGCCACCACAACGCCGCCACCGTCGGCGGCGCTTCCCCCGGACAACCCCACGCGAACGTCTGGCCGCCCAATCCCCCCGCACACGCGGGCCCACACATCCCCGATCCCACAGCGGCATCACAAGCGCGACCACCGGTCGCGGCTTTGTGCCCCGCCTCCCGGCGTCACCCCCGCTCTCTGCCGGGGCAGAGCGCAGCGCCGCCCCGGGTACTCTTCGACTTTCCCCCTCCGCCGCCGCCTTTCCCTCTTTTTCCTCGTCAACTCCCGATTCCCAGGCGCCTGTCCGCTTTCCTGGTGTAGGCTGGAAAGTGAGCGATTCCGCTGGCTCTGGTGGGAATCACTCGACAGCGGCCTATCGGGACCGACCTACTGCCTGACTGTGTTCGACGACGAGCGCGGCGGCGGACCGGCGCTCTACGTCGGCGGCAGGTTCACGAACGCCGGCGGCAAACCTGCCAACTACGTCGCGCGCTGGGGCTTCCCACACACTTGTTCCGGCGACATCGACGGAGACGGCGAAGTCGGCCAGCCCGACCTCGGCATCCTCCTCGCCGACTATCTCTGCGGGGTGTAAAGAAGTCCGCGCTGCGTGATCCGCTGGCGCGCTCCGTCAATCATTGACGGAGGCGCAAACAAAAAGCCGCCCTCGCGCGGGGCGAGGGCGGCGGGTTGTGCATGTGCGCTGCAAGTCGCCGGCGAGGCCGACGACTGTGTGCAGCGGGGGATCAGCGCCGGCGACGCAGGGCGAGCATGCCGCCCAGGCCGAGCAGGCCGATGCTGGAGGGCGCCGGAATGAACTCAAAGCCGCGGGCCAGCACGCCGCTGGCGAGCACTTCGAGGCCCGTGCCGTCGGTATTGGCCTGGAGGATCTCCAGGGCGCCGGGGCTGGCCCAGACGAGCTTGTCCAGGTAGGGGTTGTAGTCCAGGCCGGAGGGCGTGGTCAGCCCGCTCAGGACGGTGCTGATGTCGACGTAGGCGTTGGTGTTGTCGAAGCGCACCTTGTAGATCGAGCTGGTCTCGAGGTCCGCGATGAAGACGTCGCGCCAGCCGGCGTTGTCGCCCGGAAGCGCGACCATGCCCGCGATGCGGGTGATGGGCGTGCCGGGGATGACAAAGCTCAGGTCGACGGCGAGCGAGACGCTGCCGGCGTCGGCATCGAACATGTAGATCTGGCTGCCCTGGTTCTCATCGCCGGGATCGCCCGTGAAGTACTCACCGCCGTTGCGGGAGATGTGGTAGTACTGGCTGGAGTAGGGATCTTCCCAGAGTGCGCCGCCGGCCTGGTAGCGCGGACGGGGCTCGGTGTCGTCGTAGACCTTCTCGAAGATCTCGGTGACGACGCCGCTGTCCGGATCGACACCCAGGATGCCCTCGAAGCGATTGGGCAGCGTGAAGTCGGAGCCGGGGTTGTTGGTGGTGATAAGCTGGTTGGTGCTGGCGCGGTAGCGCATGGAGAGGGGGAACTGGATCGGATCGCTGCTGGCGATGGTCCAGTGGGAGGGCGCCCCGAAGAGGTCGGTCACGCGCTCGATCGAGGCGGTGCTCGGGTCGAGAACCGGCCGGGGATTGTTGCCGACCGCGTAGTCGCCGCCGGGCAGCATGACGATGTCGCCGGGACGGAAGTCGGGTCCGACACCGGTGAAGGTGTAGAGGTTCGACAGCGTGTTGGAGCCGCCCGGGTCGGCGAGGTACCAGACGGAGTCGGTGTTCTCGTCCGTGAAGACGATGTCACCGAGCTGCGCGCTGGCGGCAGAGCCGGCCAGAAGCGCGAGCGCTGCTGCGGTCAAGACGTGTGTTCTCATGTTGTCCTCCAAAGTTCATTGCGGGCCAGAAAGTGCCTGGTTCAATACTACTTCAGCGAAGGCGAACCGCGTGTTCTTTCCGTGGATTTCTGCTGCGAATGTCCCTTGCGCGGCGATCGCCCTCGCCTCTTGAGATGATATACGCGTCGTCTCGGCGGCAGATGTGAAAATGGAAAGAAAGCAACCGATGGTCCGTTAAAATGGACGGGCAGACGACACTACAGAAGCGGAGTCGCGCCCGGCGCGCCTCTGATACATCCAGTCCGATAACTATCACGAATTCGCCTCAATGTTGATTCAGGCAGTTTCGGCAGCATAGGGGATCAGCGACGCAGCAATGCCCCTTGCCAACTACACTGCCACCCGAAGGTACTGAGAGATTGCCATGCCGCGCATCCAGGGCTTTGCACATCTTTTGACCGCTGCAGCACTTGCGCTCAGCGTGTGCGCCTGCGCCTCCGGGCCGCGGGAGAGCGCGCTGCCGCGTCCAGCCCCGCCGACTGATCACTCGGCAGCGAGCGACGCGACCCCCCGCGCTGAGGCCGTTGAGCCGATCGCGGATGTTCCCGTGGCTCCGGGCGGGGCGGAGGCGGCTCCTGCTACCGCCGCGCAGGCGGCGGAGGCCGCTTCCGACGAAGGCGCGACACAGGCACAAAGCGACGCGACCGCGGAGCAGACGGCTGAGGATGCCGCCGCGCTCGCGCCCCCCTTCCGCCCCGTCTGGTGGCACGATGCACCCAGACTCGTCGCCGGGCGAGGGCATGTGTGCCTTGCGGTGCAGGCGGCGGCGCTCGCCGAGGCGAATCGAATGGCAGTGGAAGCTGGCTTGAGCCAGCTCGGCGAGGAGCTGCGGGCACGGGGAAGCGATAAGGTCGGCGCGCTGCTTGCCGATTTTCGGACTGAAGCGGTGGCTGCCGACCTGGCGGGCCCGACGCTGTGGCGGGGTTTTGTCGAGTTGTCAGCCCCGCTTATCGCCGCCGATTGAGCCGATCGCCTCGCGACTCGCCGGATTCGCTCTCCGGGCGGAATTCGAGCCCGTGGCATACCGATGAAAGGGGCGGCGCAGCCCGCAGCGGCGGGCGAGGCGAACAATCGCCGCCTGGAGCGGCTACACTGAAACAGTCCATGCCCTGCGAGCAGTCCATCTCGACGGCGGGTGAAGCCGCTGACACGCCCCGCGGGCGAGCGCCCCTGACCACGGTGCTCATCCTGGTCACGGTGGCCGCGACGCTGTCCGGCCGGTCCGTGGCCATGTCGGGCGGGCACGACGCGGCTCCGCGCCTCGATCGTCGCCAGTTCGTCCAACTCCTCGCCGAGGAGGTCGAGCAGGACATCGAGCCGACGCCGGAGCCGGCCGCGACCGGGGCAGTCCCCGCGGACGCCTGGACGACGGCACTGTCGCGCGACGGCCTTCCGTTCGCCTGTCCGTCGCGCCTGGAAGCGACCCAGGCCGACTGTCTGCTCGCCCGGGTCGACTGGCAGCGCCGCCTGATCAACCTGCCGCCTCCAGCCTGCGTGTGACGCCGCCCCCGGTCCCTGCTTCGCACGCGCGAGCAGGGCTGTCCCATTTGTACAACCGCAGAGTCTGAGGCGCCGTGCTGCCGTCGCGCAGGCAGGCGCATCCCACATATCAGGATCGAATCATGTTTCAGAGTCAGGACATCCCACTCATTGGGCCGGTTCTCACCAAGTTCATCGGCACGCGCAACGAGCGCTTCGTCAAGCGCTACACCAGCCGCGTCGAGGCGATGGGGCGCCTCGAAGAGGACATCCGCAAGCTGACGGATGGCGAGCTGCGCGCGAAGTCGGAGGAGTTTCGCCGTCGCCTCAAGGAAGGCGAGAAGGCGGGCGATCTCATGATCGAAGCCTTCGCCGTGGCGCGCGAGGCGATGGATCGTGGGGTGGGCATTCGCCAGGTCTTCAATCCCAATCGCAATTTCGATCCGTCGCTGCTCTCCGAGCCGGCGCGGACGCTGTACGCCGAGACGAAGGCGAAGATGGACGCCGCCGAGCCGTCTCCGCCGGAAGGGTCGCTGCTTGGTTGCCGCGAGCCGGTTCCGGCATGGCGGACGCTGGACATTCCGGTGGAGGTGTACGAGGCGGTGCGTGAGGCGTTTCCCGACTCGCGCCCGCCCTTCCGCGCTCGTCCCTTCGACGTGCAGCTCATCGGCGCGATGGTGCTCTACGAGGGCAAGATCTCCGAGATGAAGACCGGCGAAGGCAAGACGATCGTGGCACCGCTCGCCTGCTACCTCGCGGCCCTGGAAGACCTGCAGTGCCACGTGGTGACGGTGAACAACTACCTGGTGCAGCGCGACCGCGACTGGACCTTCCCCTTCTTCCACGCCCTGGGCCTGACCGTCGGCGCGATCCTCAGCGTGCACGAGCAGCCCGAGAGCGTCAAGCAGCAGATGTACCACTGCGACGTGGTGTACGGCACGAGCAGCGAATTCGGCTTCGACTACCTGCGCGACAACATGAAGCGCAGCGTCGACCTGCAGGTGCAGAAGCACCGCGACTTCTGCATCGTCGACGAGGTCGACTCGATCCTCATCGACGAGGCGAGAACGCCGCTCATCATCTCGGGCCCCGCGCACGAGGATCGGCCGCGTTACGAGATCGCGGACAAGATCGCCCGCCACCTCGTGCAGAAGCAGAAGGAGTGGAACGATCGCGACAAGGAGGTCGAGGCCTGCAAGCGCAAGATCAAGGGATTGGAGGGGGACATTCGCAACGCCCGCGACAAGGACAAGATCCCCGCGCTCAAGAAGGAGCTTGCCGAGGCGGAGAATCGCCTCCCCGAACTCGAGCGCATCCGCGATGAGCATCCGCAGTATTACGAAGTCGAGATGGAACGCAAGAGCGCGCACCTGACGCACGAGGGCGTCACCGAGGCGCAGAACGCGGCGGACGTTGGCTCGTTCTACGTGGGCGAGAACATCGACCTGCCGCACCTGGTCGAGCAGTCGCTGCGCGCCCACGCCGTCTATGAACTGGATCGCGACTACGTCGTGCAGGACATCGGCAACGGGCCCGAGGTGATCATCGTCGACGTCTTCACCGGCCGCCTCATGGTCGGCAGGCAGTGGTCGGACGGCCTGCACCAGTCCGTCGAAGCCAAGGAAGGCGTGCAGATCAAGCAGGAAACGCAGACGATGGCGACGATCACGGTGCAGAACTTCTTCAAGCAGTATCGTCGCCTCGCCGGCATGACGGGCACCGCGGACACCGAGGCGCAGGAGTTCCACGACATCTACAACCTTGACGTGGTGTCGATTCCCACCAACCTGCCCATGATTCGCGCCGATCACGATGATCTCGTCTACCTGAGCGAGAAGGACAAGTGGGAGGCGATCATCGAGGAGATCAAGCGTTTCTGGGAGGTCGGCCAGCCGGTGCTCGTGGGCACAACCAGCGTCGCCAGGAGCGAGTCGCTCAGCCAGCGCCTCAAGCGCAAGTACGCCATCGCGCACGAGGTGCTCAACGCCAAGAACCACGCGCGCGAGGCGAACATCATCACCGACGCCGGCCAGCTTGGCGCCGTGACGATCTCCACGAACATGGCGGGCCGCGGCACGGACATCATGCTGGCGAAGCTCACGCCGGAGAAGCTCATCGAGCACTGGAAGCGCAGCGCCATCTGCCCCAAGGACGTCACGCCCGACATGCCCGAGGAGCAGATCCGCGCCGCCATTTACCGCAAGATCGCGCCGAAACAGCTCGGCGTGCGGCAGAACGAGGTCGCCAACATGTCCGACGAGGACATCGAGCGCGCCCTGCTCGAGAAATGGGGCATCGACTTCGCCTGGCTCGATCCCAAGAAGATCAAGAACTTCGACAACGAGGCCCTCCGCGAGG
Source organism: uncultured Phycisphaerales bacterium (assembly GCA_964655955.1). Taxonomy (GTDB): domain Bacteria; phylum Planctomycetota; class Phycisphaerae; order Phycisphaerales; family JAGLTS01; genus CAZZPX01. The sequence goes on from CAZZPX010000064.1 coordinate 8,670, forward strand.
AACTCGACCAGACCGGCCGCGTCAGCATGCATCGCATCGCGCTGTGGCGCGACATCGAACGCATGGGCGGCCTGCACGTCGTGGGCACGGAACGGCACGAGTCACGCCGCATCGACAACCAGTTGCGCGGCCGCTCCGGTCGCCAGGGTGATCGCGGCTCCTCCCGCTTCTTCATCAGCCTGGAAGAAGACTTGATGAAGATGTTCGCGGGCGAGACCACCATGAAGATCCTCAGCCGCCTGGGCATGAAGGAAGGCGACGCCATCGAGCATCCGATGCTCAGCAAGAGCGTCGAACGCGCCCAGAAGAAGGTCGAGGAGCGCAACTTCATGATCCGCAAGAACGTCCTCGAGTACGACGAGGTCATGGAGTACCAGCGCGACTTCTTCTACGGCCTGCGACAGGAGATTCTCGAAGGCCAGGGCATCAAGGATCTCATCTTCCAGTACATCACCGAGGCCGTCGAGGACAAGGTGCGCGAGTGCCTGGCGCGCGACTACGTCTCCACCCGCATCGGCAACTGGGCGGTGGAGCGCCTCAGTTGGGCGGTGGAGATCGACAAGCTCAAGGGGAAGGAGCCCGACGATGTGATCCGCTGGCTGCGCAACGAGGCCAAGGCGGAGGCGCGGCAGACCATCGACGTGACGCTGGGCGAATACATGCCCTACGGCACGGACCCGGTGGACTGGAACCTCAAGGGCCTGGCGGAGTGGGCCAAGCATCGCTTCAACGTCGAGATGAAGCCGCACCTCGTGCGCGACATGACCCAGGGCGAGGTGATGAGCAAGCTCTGCGACGCTGCCTTCGCCGCCATCGACGAGGCTCATCTCGAAGGCGTCGACCAGTTCCTGGTCAAGCACTACGGCGAGCGGCAGATCGCCGAGTGGGTCAGGCGCAAGTTCGACTACGAGGTCGCCGTCGAAGAATTGGCGGACCTGGAGACCGACGCCGAGCGCATCGATCTCATCGTCGATCGCGCGCACGAGAAGTATCGCCTGCGCGAGGCGCAGTATCCCGTCGAGTTCGTCATGGACATGACCATGGCGCTGATGAGGCAGGATCCCGCCCAGGCGATGCGCAACCTGCTCGATTTCGCCAACGATCGTCTGCAGATGGGCTGGGATGAGAAGTACATCCGCAGCAAGATGCCCCAGCAGATCCGCGCCGAACTGGAGACCGCGAGCAAGCACATGTTCTCCGGCGGAGGGCTCGAAGCGGAGATCGCCACGGCTGTCGGCATCGGCGACGACGACAAGCTCGCCCAGCATCTGCGCGAGCGCTACGGCTACGAGATGACCGACGCGGACCGCGGCCTGGTCGGCGAACAGCGGCAAGAGCATCTGGAGAAGCTGGTGCGCGACATCATCCGCAAGGAGGTGACGCAGTTCGAGCAGTACGTGCTCATCGAGATACTGGACACGACGTGGAAGGATCATCTCTACGCCATGGACCAGTTGCGCGAGACGATCAGCTACCGCGCCTTCAGCCAGCAGGATCCCCGCATCGAGTACAAGCGCGAAGGCGCCCGCTACTTCGAGAACATGAAGCAGGCGATTCGCGATCGCGTCACCGACATCATCTTCAAGGCGCGCCTGCAGCCGGGCGCGCTGGCCGGGCAACAGCGTCCCGCCCCGCAACGCCACCCGCAGGGCCAGCCGATGCCACGCCCGTCGGCGCAGCAGGTGCAGCAGGACAGCGGCGGCCTGCTTGAAGGTCCGGCGGGTGGCGTCAGCGCTTCGGGGATCGTTGGGGCGGGGCTCGAGGCGTCACACGCGACCGTCGCCTCCGACGAGACCGTCAAGCCGGAGAAGAAGCCCGCCACGGGCCGCAGCAAGAACCCCCGCCCCAAGGGCAAGAAGCG
>CAZZPX010000065.1:0-10504 GCA_964655955.1 uncultured Phycisphaerales bacterium
CGAAGAGGGCGTCGCCGGACCAGGAGCCGTCGGTGTTGCCGAGGTAATCGAAGGAGATCTCCCAGCCGGTCAGGGTGCCGGACAGGTCGAAGTCCATGGTCACGAACTCGCCGGCGAGAAGATCAAAGTCGCCGAGGGGCAGGACCATATCAGCCTGGGTGCTGCCAGCCAGCATGGCGATCGCAGCAACTGCACAGAGTTTCATAGTTTCTTCCTCCAATAGGGGTTAGGGAAAACGTTTTCCAACCTCACCCGTTCGAGCGGCAGAAAGGTCGCGCGTCGCGTCTCGACCGGGTGGAGTCAGCAAGAGTGGGTGAAATGACATCCTCCTGACGCTGCGCAAAGGCACAGCGGCATAGGTGTTTGCTTCCCGCATTCACAACGGGAACGAAGTCACGGGCTCCCACCGAGCGGCGGGAGCCACCCAACCAAGGCGTGCACTCCTAGGATGCCGGTATCCTCGGCCAGGTCAAGGCGTGATCAGGTGATTCTGACGATTTCGTGGACAATGACCGCTCCAGGGGGGTGAAGCGAGACAAAATGAGGCAGCTCCACGAGTTGGGCGTGGCCTGAATGGGCGACACGGGCGCGACGCCGCGGCTGCTGACGGCAATGCCTGCTAGCGGCCACAAGGCCCGATACCTGCTGCCCGCTCGCCGGGATTTGCGGCCTGGCCCGAGTCAGGCGATTGTCGACTCCGAAGGTCCAGACGCCGGGCGACGCGGAGGGACTTCGGTACCATGCCGACGCCGGGGCGGCTCGGCGGCGCGTCCGGGTGCTTCGGCCGAACGGCATCATGTCGTTCGCAGCGGCTGTTCTCCGGGGCGGTCGCGCGGCGCTGAGGCAGCCCCGTCGCGCCCCGCCTCCACTCACGCCTCTCTGCCTGAGGACTCCACATGCACCTCGAGCGCATCGACTGGATCATCATCGGGGCCTTTTTCGCCGTGGCGCTCGTGGTCGGCCTGGTCGTGACGCGGCGGGCCGGGCGGAACGTCAGCGAGTTCTTCCTCTCCGGGCGCTCCATGCCCTGGTGGCTGCTGGGCATGAGCATGGTCGCCACCACCTTCAGCACCGACACGCCGAATCTCGTCACCGACATCGTGCGGCAGCACGGCGTGGCGGGAAACTGGATGTGGTGGGCCTTCCTGCTCACCGGCATGCTCACCGTCTTCATCTACGCCCGCCTCTGGCGGCGCTCCGGCGTCGTCACCGACGTCGAGTTCTACGAGCTGCGCTACAGCGGCAGGACGGCCGCCTTCCTCCGCGGCTTCCGGGCCGTCTATCTCGGCCTGTTCTTCAACGTCGTGGTGATGGCGACGGTGACGCTGGCGGCGATCAAGATCGGTCGGGTCATGTTCGACTTCTCCCCCATGCAGACCATTCTGCTCGCCTCCGTGGTGACCGTTGTCTTCTCGGCCCTCGGCGGACTGCGGGCGGTGCTGCTCACCGACTTCCTGCTCTTCATCATCGCCATGATCGGGGCGATCGCGGCCGCAGTCGTCGCTCTGCGCCTGCCCGAAGTCGGCGGTCTGGAAGGCCTGCTCAACCACGAGAATCTGCAGGGCAAGCTGTCCATCGTCCCCGCCTTCGAGAACCCCGACGGCTCGAGCAATATGGGCACCCTGGTGACGCTGTTGGTCATTCCCCTCGCCGTGCAGTGGTGGAGCGTCTGGTATCCGGGCGCCGAGCCGGGCGGCGGCGGGTATCTCGCCCAGCGCATGCTCTCGGCGAAGGATGAGAAGAACGCCATCGGGGCGACGCTCTTCTTCAACGCGGCGCATTACGCACTGCGGCCCTGGCCCTGGATCATCGTGGCGCTCTGCTCGCTGGTCGTCTTTCCCGACCTCGCGGCGCTGCAGTCGAAGTTTCCCAGCGTTGAGCAGCGCACGCTGGGCCACGATCTCGCCTATCCCGCCATGCTGACGTTTCTGCCGGCGGGGCTGCTGGGGCTGGTGGTGGCGTCGCTGATCGCGGCGTACATGTCCACGATCTCCACGCACCTGAACTGGGGCTCAAGCTACCTCGTCAACGACTTCTGGAAACGTTTCATCAGCACCGAGGCGAGCCAGCGGGAACTCGTGTGGGTCGGCCGGGCCTGCACGGTGCTGCTCATGATCGTGACGGGGGCGCTGGCGTTGCTGCTGGAAAACGCCCTGCAGGCGTTCAACATTCTCCTGCAGATCGGCGCGGGGACCGGGTTGCTCTTCATCCTCCGCTGGTTCTGGTGGCGGATCAACGCCATCAGCGAGATCACCGCCATGGTGGTCTCATTCCTCGTGGCGCTCTTCTTCTTCATGAATCACAGGTTGTACAGCCTGATCACAGATGCGCTGATGGCGACCGGCCTGGACGCGCCCACGGCGGAAGCAGTGGCCAACCGGCACTTGCTTCACCTGGAGCCGTGGCAGGAGCTCATTGCCGGCGTTGCCATAACCACTGTGTGCTGGGTCCTGGCGGCCCTGTTCACGGTGCCGGCGGACACGAAGACCCTGCGCGACTTCTACAAGCTCACGCGGCCGGGCGGGCCGGGCTGGCGCGGAGTCATCGACGACGCCCGTCGCGATGGCGAAGAGATCACCGGCCCCGAGCGCGGCCGCTCCAACCTTCCTGCGGGAATCCTTTGCATGGTGGTCGGCTGTTTCGCCGTCTATAGCGCTCTCTTCGCGACGGGATACTGGCTCTACGGCCAGTTCGTACCCGCCGCGGTGCTCACGGCGGTTGCGGTGGCGGCGAGCGCCGGGCTCATCCTGCTCTGGGGGAGAGTGACCGGCGACGATTCAGAGACTTCTTCGACGCGAGAACTGCAATGAGAGTGACGCGGATTCTGACAGCACTGTGTGTCGTGTGCGCGACCGCCGTACGCGGCGGCGGGGCGGAGGCGGTTGTGCAGCCCCGGCCCGCGCTCGTGCCGCTGCCGGCTGAGGCGCATATCGACCAGGGGATATTTCGCCTGTCGCGGCATACGCTGATCCTGACGGACGGCGATGCGGAGGTGCAGCGCATCGGCGAGTACCTGGCGGACATCCTGAGGCGCGGCACGCACTGGCCGATCGCGGTGCAGAAAGCGCGCGGGCCGCACATTCCGACGGGCGCCATCCTCCTGAGCGAACGCAACGCCGATCCGACGCTCGGTGCGGAGGGATACCAGCTTGTCGTGACGCCCGCGACCGCGGTCGTGCGCGCTCCCGGCCCCGCGGGCGTGTTCTATGGCGTGCAGACGCTGCGCCAGCTTCTGCCGCCGACGATCGAGCAGCCCGAACTCACCGCCGGTCGCGAGATCGACTGGACGCTGCCCTGCGTGCGCATCACGGATCGGCCGCGCTACGAGTGGCGGGGCATGCTGCTCGACTGCGGCCGGCACTTCATGGATAAGGAATTCGTCAAGCGCTACATCGACCTGCTCGCCTATCATAAGCTGAACGTGCTGCACTGGCACCTCACCGAAGACCAGGGATGGCGGCTGGAGATCGAGAAATACCCGTTGCTGACGGAGATCGGCGCGTGGCGCGGCGAAGGCGAGAACGAGTACGGCGGATATTACACGCAGGAGGATGTGCGCGAGATCGTCGCCTATGCGCGCGAGCGCTACGTGACGATCGTGCCCGAGATCGAGATGCCGGGGCATTGCCAGGCGGCGCTGGCGGCGTATCCGCAGCTCTCCTGCACGGGGGGCCCGTTCGACGTCAGCACGCGCTGGGGCGTGCACGCCGACGTCTACTGCGCCGGCAATGACGAGGTCTTTGCGTTCCTCGAGGATGTGCTGACGGAGGTCTTCACGCTCTTTCCCTCGCAGTACATTCACATCGGCGGCGACGAGGTGCCCAAGACGCGCTGGCAGCATTGCGAAAAGTGCCAGCAGCGACTGGCCGAGGAGAATCTGGCGAACGAGGCGGAATTGCAGAGCTATTTCATCCGCCGCATGGAAGCTTTCATCAGCGGGCACGGGCGCAAGTTGATCGGTTGGGATGAAATCCTTGAAGGCGGTCTCGCGCCCAACGCCACCGTGCAATCATGGCGCGGCATGGCGGGCGCGATTGCGGCGGCGCGTGCCGGGCACGACGTCATCGCCTCGCCGACCTCGCACTGCTATCTCGACTATCCGCAGTCGCAGGATCCGGATCGGCCGGGCTACATGGGCGTCATCACGCTCGAGACAATCTATGATTTCGAGCCGACGCCCGCGGAACTCTCGCCAAACGAGGCGCGGCACGTGCTGGGCGTAGAGGGGAACGTGTGGACCGAGCACATCGTGCAGGATCGCGTGGACTGGATGACGTTTCCCCGGCTCGCGGCGCTGGCGGAGGTCGCCTGGTCGCCGCGGAATCGGCGGAACTGGCCCGATTTCGTGCAGCGCCTGGGCGCGCACAATGAGAGGCTCGATGGGCTCGGCGTCACGTACTTCATCGCGGCGCCCGTTTGCGAGACGCAGGAGCGCGCCTTCGCGGAGACGATGCAGGTCGTCCTCTCGACGCCCCAGCCGAACGCGCAGGTCCGCTACACGCGCGATGGCGGCGACCCCGCCGCGGCGGGCTACATCTATCGCCAGCCGCTGCTGCTGAACCGGACGACCGAATTGAAGGCGGTGAGCGTGCTGGAGAACGGCCGGGTGAGCGAGCCGGCGCAGTGGGTGTTTCGCAGGATGCAGCCGCTCGTTCCCGTTGTCGTCGAGGATCCGCAGGTCGGACTCAGCTATACATATTACGAAGGTGACTGGGACGCGCTGCCCGGCTTTGGCGCCCTGACGCCGGTGCGCGCGGGCATCTCCGCGATCGTGAGCGCCGGGCTGCCGCACCGGGCCGACCAGTTCGGCTTCGTCTTCACAGGCTACGTGCGAATCGAACAGGCGGGCGATTATACATTTCACCTCACTTCCGACGATGGCAGCAGGCTCTTCATCGGCGCTCAGCCGCTCATCGACAACGACGGGCTGCACGGCGCGGTGACGCAAAGCGCGCCGGTGCGGCTGGAGGCGGGCATGCACGCGCTCCGCATCGAATACTTCGAGAAAGGGGGGAACGAGTCGCTCGAGTTGGAATACGAGGGACCGGATCTGCCGCGCCGCGCCGTTCCAGGTACGCACCTCTTCCACAGCAACTGAGGCTCACCGGTCGAGCCGAACCGGCGCGCCAGCGAGCGGCGCGCCGCAAGATGGATCACTCAATCACGAACCAGGTCATGCCCTGTGCCTCCACGGCTACGGGGAGCGTCACTTCGTAGCTGCGGTTGAGCGCATGCAGCGTCGCTTCGCCGCCCTCATGGCGAATGTGGGCAGTATCAGTCAGTCCCGTGTAGTACAGATTGACGGTGATGCGGCGCTGGAGGGGCTCGGGGAGCGGATTGAAGACGACAAGCATGCCCTTGTGCTCGAGGTCCGGGTTCACGTGCAGCATCCAGTCGAGGTCGCGTCCATCGGCCCTGCGGCCGTGAATCACATCGGATTCGAGAATGTCACGGTACTGCTTGAACCAGTCAACCCAGCGTCTGACGAGGTCGCGCGTCTCGTCGGTGTCGTAGAGGCGCGGCCCGCGGTAGCAGGCCTGCACGCCCAGGGCGAGATTGGCGGCGAGCATGCGTTCATAATGGTCCAGGTGTTCGTGCAGCGGCTCGATGGTCGCCGCGGCGCCGCCACCGTGGTATTGTGTCAGCGGCACGAACATCCAGCCCATGCTGGGCGTCTTCTCCCAGGTGCCATCGTATATGTTCTGCCTGGTATGAATGACCTGCTGGGCGCGGGGGAGCGACCAGTTGGTTTCGCGGTAGCCCATGCCGCACTTGTTTGAGCCGGCAAGGTAATACCAGTCGGGCACGTTCAGGTAGATCCCTTGAGCGCGGCACCAGGCATAGAAGTCGCTGATGAGGCGATACTGGTTCCAGCGTGAATCATCATAGCCTTCATGACCGGGATGGTGCGTTGCCGCGCAGGGATCGCCGGGATAGGAGCCGTCGTGTTCCAGGAGGGAAAATGCGGTTGCGGGATAGAATTCATAGAGCTTGCGGAAGTACTCGCGTCCCCAGTCGCTTTGCAGGCAGGGGGAGTTGCCGAAGGTCGGGCGCTGCCCTTCAGGCGGGACGACGTCGTTACCGCCGCCGACGTGGCGCGAGGCGAGAAGCGAATAGCCGCCGATCTCGACTCCCTTGGAGCGGGCGTAGTCGGCGTACTTCTTCATTTGTGCAATATATTCGCCGGAATCATCCTCTATATTGAAGCCGGATCCGAAGGTGAGGATGACCATCTCGAAGCCGACGTCAGCACACTGGTCGATCGCGCTCTTGACGGTGTCCCAGTCCGCGAAGCGCACGTGCATCATCAGCGGGTTCTCGGTGACCCAGGGGGCGAGCGTGCGATACATGCGGCGCAAGGCCAGACCCTTGCGCTCGCGCTCCGTTGAGTCATGGATAAGTTCCCAGGTGCGGAACGTCTCGAAAATCTCACCTGGGCGGACGAACTGGGCCGGGCCAATTGTGGGGCCGACCTCGAGGAGGCAGGGCGTGAGTCGCTGGTAGTTGACCTGAGTGGTGTAGTCGGGATCGGGAGTCCAGCGGATGACGTGTTCGTTGGCGCCTGCCGCAGCCATTCCCCCGCCAAATGAATAATCCGTTTCGACGTGGAGGTTCGGAGTCGGCATTCGCTCGGCGGCGCCGCCGACGTAGGAGGCGGGTTCGACGGCCGCGAGCAGTTCGCTGGTGAAACGCTCTATCTGAATGACATGCTTCGACTCATTGCGCAGCGTCAACCACTTGCAGAGAAGCGGCAAGCCGTCGTAAAGCTCATAGTGAACCGATACGACGACGTCGGCGAGCGCCGGGACTGGAGTCGGCGCGCCTGCCGCTGCATCTGAGTCTGCCGGGGCGCGCGGAGCGCGATAGTCCATGCGCAGTGTGACGCCGCGCGGCGGCCAGATCGCGCGTGGCGAGTGGCGGCGCAACTGTGTCCACTCGAGTCGCGGTTCAATCTCGCCGATTGCGAATCCCGCGAAGCGAAACGCCGTCGGCGACGCGGTGAGCGATGCGAGCCACTCGGGCGTGAGATAGGCGTAATTCGGCTGACCGACCAGCCCGCCGATCCGATACTGCGTGCCGTCGATCGTCACGAGCGCCTCCGGCTTGACGCCGCGCAGCATGGCCTCGCCCGTCATGAGATTGTCATAGCCTACCGTCGCACCGTTGGGGACAAGCCGGAAGATGCGCGAGATCAGGCCGTTGCTCAGAACGATCTCGTCCTCGTTCTGCGTGCTGTAAGCGGCCGCCTTGTACGGCGAACCGTCCAGCAGCCAGTCAACCTGCAGCGAGTCCGTGCGCTGGTACGGGTAAAGCGGCTGATCGAGCGCGAGCGGAATGAGGCGCGGTTGCGCCGATACTCCGTGCACGCCAAGGAGAGCGCAAATGCAACCGACGGACGCGTTCCGAGTCCAGTACCTTCCTGTGCGCCGCATGCGTCAAGCTCCTTGTGCAGTGAGGTCGTCGACAATGGCCTGCATCTCAGCTTGCCGTGCCTCCATCTCTGCAAGAAGAGCCAACTGCGCGGAGGCGCGGTCGAGATTGTGGCCGGCACGCGTGATGCGATAGTAGCGATCACCCGCGAGGTGGTCGGTGAGGAAGCGCACCGCCTGTTCGAGTGTGATGATGCGCCCGGCGAGCAACAGGTGGCGGCGCTCGACGGGGGTGAGGAATGCATCGGCGTGGCGCAGATAGCCGCGGGTCAGCGCTTCAAAGAGATCGAGACGCAGCGTCACCTTCGCCGGGTCAGGTTCATCCTCAGCCGCATCGCTAGTCAGCGAGCGCAGCATGTCGCCGTAGTCGAAGAGGATCGTCCCGGGCATGACCAGGTCGAGATCGACGACGGCGAGCGCTTCGCCGGTCATCTCATCGAGCAGAACGTTGCTGAGCTTGGCGTCATTGTGCGCGACGCGCCTCGGCAGAGCGCCCTTGCGCAGCAGTTCCATAAGAGTGCCGGCACCGGTTCGCCGCGCCAGAACCATGTCGACGGCCCGACGTGCCGCTCGTGCGCGGCCGAACTCATCAACAGCGAGCGCCCGCTCGAAGGCGGCGTAGCGCGCGGGCGTGTCATGGAAACCGGGGAGCGACTCGTGGAGCGGCGGGCCCGGCAGATCGGCGAGTTGGGCCTGGAATTCGCCGAAGGCGGCCCCGGCTGTGGCGGCATCCTGCGGCGTGCGGACGGTCGCCTGCATCGTCGTTCGCGCGATGAAGTCATACGCGCGCCACACCTGGCCCCGGCTGTCTTCGACCCACGTCTGACCAGTGCGCGCCCGCGCCAGTCGTAGCACCCGCCGACGCACGTCACGCGTCCCGGCTTGCTCGAGCGTGCGCCGCACATGCTCGGTCACTCGCTCAATATTGTGCATGACGAGCGCGGGCTTTGTGAAGATCGTCGTGTTGAGGCGCTGTAGCAGATACTCGCGCGCTGCGCCTGTATCGTCTCGGCAGGTCACGCGGTAGGAGTCGTTGATATGCCCGATTGTAAGTGGCTGCGCGGATTCGACGGCGCCGGCCAATTCGAACTGAGGCGCGATCGCCGCGATATCGGTCGCCGCCTCGCTCACTGCCAGAGCCGCTCCGGGTAGACCCCCGCGCCGATCAGCGCCCGCATGTGCGTCCGCATGCGCTCGAGATCGTCAGGATGCGTGATGCCGCACCAGCGCTCGTCGGTGGGCAGGACGCGCACGGTGGCGCCGGTGCGGCGCATCGCTTCCTGCACGGCGGCGGGGAGGTGATACTCCGCCTTCGGTTCGCCGTCGCGTGCTTCCAGAAACGCGCGCAGGCCGATCTCGATCTGTTCGAAGAACGACGGCACGAATCCCCAAAGGTTCATGGAGACGAGCGTGCTGCCGGGCAGGCGCACCGCCTTCCCCGACTCGTCGGTGTAGGCTCCCTCGTCGCCGTCGCGCTCGATGCCATGCGTTTCGTGGATGGAGGCGAGCCGATCGCCGTCGCGCCGGCAGACGCCGCGGGAGACGGAACCGATCTCCGACATGGTGTGCCGCAACTCGAAACCGACCATGGCGTAGGTCGGTGGTGCCGCGCCATCGGCTTGGCGCAGGAAGTCTGCGATGCGCTGGAACGAGCCCCGGCCGTAGAAGTCGTCGGCGTTAATGACGGCGAAGGGCTCTGCCACCGCGTGCCGGGCCGCATGCACGGCGTGCCCCGTACCCCAGGGCTTCTGCCGCCCGGCGGGCGGCGTGAAGTCGCCGGGGAGATCGTCCAGCCGCTGCGGCGCGAGCGCCATCGCGAGGCGCTGCGCGTAGCGCGGTACGATCGCGCGCCGGATCTCCGCCTCGATGTCCGGGCGAATGATCAGCACGACTTTGCCGAACCCGGTCAGCAGGGCGTCGTAGATCGAGTAGTCCATGATTGTCGAGCCGTCCGGCCCGATCGGTTCGAGCTGCTTGAGGCCGCCATAGCGGCTGCCGAGTCCGGCGGCGAGAACGACGAGCGTGGGCTTGGTCATCGCATCACAGATCCGTGCAGAAGTCGAGGGAAGGCAGTCCGCGGCGGGTCTGCCGCGGGCGACGAGCCGGTATGATAGGCGAAGTCGCACATCGGCGAGACCTGCGGCGAGTCACGCCGCGCCCCAGCCGGCACGCCAGCGCGCGAGCCGAAGTAGAGGATCAAGACGATGAACCAGCAGCATTCCGCGGAGCAGCCGCAGCAGCCGACCAATCGCCGGGACTTTCTCAAGCTGTCGGCGGCGGCGGGTCTGGGGGCGGCGGCGCTGGGGGCGGTGACGGTCGGCAAGACGCGGGCCGACATACCCGCCCGTCTCAAGCCCGCGCCCATGAAGGAGTACACCAACGAGCCCCTGCAGCGAGTGCGCATGGCGTTCGTCGGCGTCGGGGCGCAGGGCTCCGGGCATGTGCGCAACTTCATGCGCATGCCGGAGGTCGACATCGTGGCTGTCTGCGACATTCGCCCCGAGCGCGCCGAGCGCGTGCGCGACTGGTGCACCCAGGACGGTCGGCCCGAGCCGACGCTCTACACCCGCGGCGAGTGGGACTTCGTCCGCCTCTCCGAGACGGAGGATGTCGATCTGATCTTCAACGCCACGCCCTGGCGCTGGCACGTGCCGGGGTGCGTCGCGGCGCTGGAGAACGGCAAGCATGCCGCCGTCGAAGTTCCCGCGGCGATCACGCTCGAAGGCTGCTGGCAACTCGTTGAGAACGCGGAGAAGTACGGCAGGCACTGCGTGATGATGGAGAACTGCTGCTACGACCGCACCGAACTCATGCTGCTCAACATGGTGCGGCAGGGGCTCTTCGGGGAACTCCTCCACGCCGAGGGCGCGTACAACCATGACCTGCGGGCCGTCAAGTTCGATATGAACTATGAAGGCGTCTGGCGGCGGGCCCATTCGATGACGCGCGATGGCAACCTCTATCCGACGCACGGCCTCGGTCCGGTCGCGCAGTGCCTGAACGTCAACCGCGGCGACCAGCTCGACTACATCGTCGCCATGAGCAGCAACTCGCGCGGCCTGCAGAACTGGGCC
>CAZZPX010000066.1:0-5601 GCA_964655955.1 uncultured Phycisphaerales bacterium
TGACAATCGCCGGGCGAAGTTGATTTTCCTGTTGCAGAATAACAGCGACACTCAAGAAAAAGCAGCAGACGATGAGGCATCGTCTGCTGCTTCAGTTAGCTCACATTCACACGCCAGAGACAGGGTGGCGTCCCTGCCTGGCTCCAACGAAAGGAGGTGAATATGGCCACATCAGTCCTCGCGGTCGCGATATGTGTCCGCACTCGTGATGGCCAGGGCTAAGTACCTGCCAGAAGCGAACTTGTGAAAACCCGGAGTCGCGCGAGCAGCGCGGCTTCGGGGTTTGCGATCCGGTGCTCTATCACAGGATCGCTGGCCCCTGTGGCGGAACTGGCATACGCACTCGGCTTTCATCCGAGCGGCTGAGGAGGCCATGCGGGTTCGAATCCCGCCAGGGGCAATTTCATAACTAAATATATCGCCGACATTCTCTACAGACCTGACATTTCCGCCGGATTCAGGCGGAAATGTCTTTTCATTTGCCATTGCGCCCATAGACGGCGAGACCGCTCAACTGGATCATCCGGGGCATATAGTCCGATAAGTATGCCATTTGGAGCGGTGTAGTCCCATTTTGGGGGCGACGTGTTAATAGTGGCAGCCTGGACTACGAACACATACCATCGCGTTCACGGTGACCACCACGCAAGCGCCAGGACGACTCTTCGACGCCAGCGCCCGCAAGGCCGCGGGCAGCGGCGAACTCGCCAAGCTCTTCGATCGCCTCCCGCCGCATGACAATGCCGCGGAGATGAGCCTGCTCGGCTCGATGATCCGCGATCACACGGTGATCGGCGACGTCATCGAGATCGTCAAGTCCGGTGACGACTTCTACAAGCCGATCCATCGCATCATCTTCAGCGAACTGGTCACGCTGTACGACCGCAACGCCGCAGGCGACATCGTGCAGCTTCACAGCCGCCTCGCCGGGGCCGGCGTGCTGGAGGATGTGGGCGGGGATGAATACCTGGTGCGGCTGGCGGAATCCACGCCCAGCCCGGCCAACGCGGTCCACTTCGCGGAGATCGTGCGCGAGAAGGCGCGCATCCGGGCGTTGATCGAGGCGGCGGGGCGGATCCTCTACGAGGGATACCACGCGGGTGAGATCCCCGAGGTGGACGGCAGCGCCCAGGCGCTGCTCGATCGGGCTGAGGGCGCGATCTTCGCCATCGCCGAGACCGCGGAAGCGACGCAGGCCGAGTCGCTGCGCGATCTGCTGCACGCCACCATGGACGAACTGGATCGCCGGGCCGAGGCGGGCGAACTCGCCTCCGGCGTGCCCAGCGGCTACTACGACGTCGACAACATGACGCTCGGGCTGCAGCGCGGCGAGATGATCATCATCGCCGCCAGACCCTCCATGGGGAAGACGGCCCTTGTCCTGAACATCGCCCAGCGCATGGCGACATCCGGGCATCCGGTGGGCATCTTCAGCCTGGAAATGACCCGCGAGCAGGTCGCCCAGCGCATGCTCAGCTCCGAAGCCGGAGTCGACGCGCAGCGCATGCGCCGCAACCAGCTTTCACCCGAGGAATTCCAGCGACTGATGGAGGCGTGCGGCCGGCTCGGCGACTCGGAGATCTACATCGACGACACGCCCGGCCTTTCCATCCTCCAGTTGCGCACCAAGGCGCGGCGAATGCACGCGCGGCATCACGTGCAGGCGCTGGTCATCGACTACCTGCAGCTCATGACCGGGTCGACGCGCGAGAGCAGGCAGCAGGAAGTGAGCGAGATCAGCCGGGGCGTGAAGGCGCTGGCGCGCGAGCTGCGCGTGCCCGTCATCTGCCTGAGCCAGCTCAACCGCGCCGCGGAGAGCCGCGAGAGCCACCGGCCGCGCATGAGCGACCTGCGTGAATCAGGTTCGATCGAGCAGGATGCGGACGTGGTGATGCTGCTGCATCGCGAGGATTACTATCATCAGGGCGATCGTGAATACGAGCCCACCGACATGGCGGAGTTGATCGTCGCCAAGCAGCGCAACGGACCGACGGGCGTCATCACATTGAAGTGGCACGGCGCCACGACGAGCTTTCGCGACTTCACGCCGATCGATCGCGGTTACAGCGATTCATACAGCGCCCCGCCGAGTTCCGCGCCCGCCGCGCCCGCCGGTCCGTCACCGTTCGACGCCGCCCCCAAGGGCCGCCTCGCGCCGCCGCCCGCCGCTGTCGAGATCGATGATGACGACGAAGAGTATGGCGGCATCCCGATCTGACGGCGCTGGGCGCTTTGGACGCTGGCCCAGGGAGAACACACGAATTGCACGGCTGCCGCCGCCTGCCCCGGGGCCAACTCATCGCACCGCCAGAGCAATAGACGAGTCCCTTTTCTGCTTATATCTCCCGGAATTCACTTGCGGTGCCGCACAGCGCCTGCATGTTGAACACAGCAAAGAACCACGACCGAGGAGGACCATGATGTTGAGCAGAGCACGGACAAGACGACTCGTTCGGGGAGCGCTGGCGCCCCTGCTGCTCTGTGCCGCTGCGGCGTCAGCGCGCGCACAGGTCGCCTTCATCCGCATTGGCGACGTGGACGGCTTCGGCTTCGGCGACGGCGCGGGCCTCCTCAACTTCGAGGGTGAGCCGGTCAACGTTGACGGCGTGGGCGTGCTCGGGCCCGGCGACTTTCTGCCCGATCTCAACCAGGATGGTCTCGTGCAGGACTTCGAGGGCGACGACTTCGAGAATCGCAGCGCCGGCGAGATCGCGGGCACAGCCGTCGAAGCGCACGTCTTCGCCAACATCGCCAGCACCGGCGCGCAGTTCACCGACCTTTCGCTGTCGCGCAGCTATGACAGCACATTCGGCACGCCCAACGACTTTCCCGATCCGCCTTCGAACGACCGCAATGATTCGCGCTTCGTCTTCGACTTCGAGGCGCCCGCCGCCGACATCCCCGTCGGCACGCCGGTGTATTTCAACATCGTGTTCGGCGACGTCGGCGCGATCGCGGGTGAGGTGCGCCTGACCTTCGCCGACGATTCAACGCTCGTCGAGACGATCGAGCCGATCAACCCCAACGTTGAGGACGGTCTGATCGACGCAGCCTTCGTCGAAGTCACCTACGACAAGGTCTTCACGGAGGCTGGCGACACACTGCTCGGCTACGTCGAGGTCGATCTCGTCACGCGTCCCGGCACGGGCGGCGGCGATCCGTTCTACGCCAACGACTACGCTGAACTCAGTACGGATCCCATCGATCCATGCCCCGCTGACCTTGACGGCGACGGCCACATCGGACAGGCCGACCTCGGCATCCTGCTCGCCAGCTACGGAGAGGACGACGGCGGCGACATCGACGGCGACGGGGACACCGATCAGGCCGACCTCGGAGCGCTGCTCGGCAAGTACGGCACGGACTGCTAGAGCGCGCTCAGTTCATTCGTGGCGGCTCCGTGCAGCTTTGCATTCATGGTCTTCCCCGCGCAGGCGGGGATCCAGTTGGACAGCTAGGTGGTTGCGGCGAGGCACTGAATGCCCGCCTTCCCGGGCATGATGGAATTGCCGCTATATTCACGCGCTACTCGCGATGGACCTGAGCGCGCCGCTCAACCGTAGCCGCTCCTGGCAGTCACGTGTACCTCGTCATTCCCGTGCCGCCGCCCCCGCGCGAGGGCAGAGATCACAGACCTGCCGGAACTGTCGCTACGGTCGGTCACAGCGCTCGCTCGTCTGAGCATTGCTTCACCGGATGATGCTATCTCTTCCCTCTTTCGTAGTTTTGGTGCGCCTGACGGCCCGTTTGGAGGTACTTTCTTCCGACGCGGGGGTAAGAGCGTGTTACATGCCTAAAGCGGAGAAAGACAGCCTAATGTCATCACCTCATGCACTACGAAGATCCTCTCCCTTCACGCGCTGTATCGCAATTGCGACCTTGCTTCTGTTCGGGAGCGCACCAGCGGCGCTCGCGGCAGACTGCGATCCGATCTGGCAGCCGGACTTTGGCGGTCAGCAGGGCGTCAATAGCAGAGTCAACGCCCTGACGGTGCACGACGACGGCCTGGGGGGCGGGTCGGCTCTCTATGCGGGCGGGCTCTTCACCGCAGCGGGTGATGTATCGATGAATTACGTCGGCCGCTGGAACGGCACGAGCTGGAGCCCGCTGGGCGGCGGGGTCAACAACGAGGTCTACATACTGCACAGCTTTGACGACGGAAACGGCCCCATCCTCTACGCGGGCGGCGTCTTCTCGACGGCGGAGGGTCAGACGGTCAATCGCATCGCGCAGTGGGACGGCGCTGCCTGGTCGCCACTCGGTACGGGTCTGAATAACTCGCCGCTGGCCATGGTGGACTTCGACGACGGCTCGGGCCCGGCGCTGTACGTCGGCGGGCAGTTCACCACCGCGGGCGGCGTCACAGTCAACCGCATTGCCCGCTGGGACGGTGCCGCATGGTCTCCCCTGGGAAGCGGCATGAGCTCCGAGGTGCGCGCCTTGGCGGTGTACGATGATGGCTCGGGGCCAGCGCTCTACGCGGGCGGCACCTTTACCACTGCGGGCGGCGCAGCCATCAGCCGCATCGCCAAGTGGAGTGGCAGCGACTGGCTCCCCCTGAATTCAGGACTGGGCGGCACAACCAACGCCAGCGTCGACGCCATGATCGTCTTCGATGACGGCACGGGCTCAGCCCTCTATGTTGCGGGCGCCTTCACCACTGACGGCGTGACGACGCTCAACCGCATCGCCAAGTGGAATGGTGAGCAGTGGTCGCCGCTTGGTGCCGGGCTCAGCAGCACGGTGCTGGCCCTCGCTGAGTTTGACGAGGGGTTCGGTGAAGGATCCCAGCTCTACGTCGGCGGCTCGTTCTCGACTGCTGGCAACCAGAGCGCCAACCGCATCGCCAAGTGGAACGGCGTACGCTGGACTCCTCTGGGCGAGGGCTGGAGTCAGTCGGTCTTCGCGCTCGCCGCATACGATGACGGCTTCGGCGACGGGCCGCAACTCTATGCAGGCGGCTGGTTCAGCAGTTGGCCCAATGGCAGCGGCACACTTGCTCAATGGCAACCCTGTCCGCCTATCCCCGGCGATCTCACCGGTGACGGTTGCGTCGATCAGTCCGACCTGGGAAGCCTGCTCGCGGGCTATGGCGTCGACGGCGGCGGCGACATAGACGGCGACGGGGACACCGATCAGGCCGACCTCGGCGCGCTCCTGGGCAACTACGGCGAGGGATGTTGACCGACGCGGCGGCTCGCAACGCCGCGGCGATGCGCTCAGATGCGATCTGAGTCGCGCAGCGTCTCGAGCAGCAGCGCTTCAGGCGCGGATGAGCCGACCGCCGACGCGCCTGCCCGCGAGCGCGTTGCGCGTGTCCACGATCAGCGGCGCGTGCGCTGCAATCAGATCCCAGTCGAAGGCGGCATGGGCCGTGGCGACGACCACTGCGCTAGATGAAGCGAGCGTCTCCGGGTCCAGGTCGACGCTGCGCAGGCCCGGATCGCCCCAGGTGCGCATTTCGTGCGTCTCGGGCACATGCGGATCGGAGTACTCAACTTCGCAGCCGGCCTCGCGGAAGAGGCGAATCAGTTCGAACGACGGACTCTCGCGCACATCATCGATGTTCGGCTTGTAGGCGAGACCGAGTATGAGAATCCG
>CAZZPX010000066.1:5611-10361 GCA_964655955.1 uncultured Phycisphaerales bacterium
GTACATGCCTGTCGTAGAGCGCTTCCAACGTGCGCTCGACGACATAGGCAGGCATG
Organism: uncultured Phycisphaerales bacterium; assembly: GCA_964655955.1. Taxonomy (GTDB): domain Bacteria; phylum Planctomycetota; class Phycisphaerae; order Phycisphaerales; family JAGLTS01; genus CAZZPX01. The sequence continues at coordinate 5,668 of CAZZPX010000066.1, forward strand.
CTGGTGTTGATCTCGCCGGCCAGTTCGATCATGCGCGTCTGCTGGCCGAACTCCTCCGCGATGTAGGTGAGATAGTAAGGGTCGATGGGAATGCAGTGTCCGCCGAGGCCCGGCCCGGGGGTGAACTTGGCGAAGCCGAACGGCTTGGTCGCCGCCGCCTCGATGACCTCCCAGATGTTAATGCCCATGGCGTCGAAGGCGAGCTTGGTTTCGTTGACCACGGCGATATTCACCGCGCGATAGATGTTCTCGAGCAGCTTGGCGGCCTCGGCGACCTCCGCGCCGCCGTCCTCGCCGCCCACCGGCACGACCGTGTCGAAGGCCCCGGCATAGAGTTCGCACGCCGCCGCGCGCGATTCCGGGTCGATCCCGCCGATCAGCTTGGGAATCGCTTTCCCGTCCCACGGTCCGCCGGGATCCTCGCGCTCGGGGCTGAAGGCAAGTCGGTACGGCGCCTGCGCCTCGTCGAGGATCGGCCGCAGCACGCGCCGCGTCGTGCCGGGATAAGTCGTCGATTCGAGCACGATGAGCTGCGGCTCCTTGCGCCTGCGGAGGCGCTCCGCGATGCCGCGCGTGGTCTCGATCACATAGCGCAGCTCCGGCCGGCGCTCGTCCGTGAGGGGCGTGGGCACGCAGATGAGCAGCGCCTCGCAGTCGACGTATCGATCGGCATCCGTCGTGGGATTGAAGCGACCGGAGTCGATGAGCCGCGCGGTGAATCCCTCCCCGAACCGCCGTTCGAGGTGCGTGAGATAGCAGCGCCCCGCGCGCAGCGACTCTATCTTGCGCGGATCGATGTCGAAGCCCAGCACGCGATGTCCCGCCTCGTGCATGTAGACGCACAGCGGCAGGCCCACGTAGCCCAGACCGATGACGCCGACCGTCTTCACGTTAGACTCCTAGACCTTCGGCATGAGCGTAACCACGGTGCGCGGACGGTAGGGAAACGCCTCGTAGACCGCGCGCAGATCATCGATCGTCACCGCGTCGATCGCCCGCAGTTCATCCTCGAGCGAAGCATAGTCATCGAAATACATGAACCAGCGGCCGAGACGCTGCATGCGTCCGGAGGGCCGCTCGCTCTGCAGCGTCACGGCGGTGAGCACCTTGTTCTTCAGTCGCTCCAGATCGCTCGGCGCGATGTTCTGCACCAACTGCTCGATCTCGCGCTCCATGATCTCCCAGACCTTGCCGGCACTCTCGGGCGCGGTGGCGGCGAAGACGAGATGATCGCCCGTGCCGTCGCGCGGCTCGTAGTGCGCCTCGGCGGCTTCGGCGAGACCGGTGTCCACGAGGGCCCAGTAGAGGCGCGAGCCGTCCGTTTCACCCAGCAGCCGGGCGAGCAGCGTCGCGGCGTAGCGGCGCTCGTCACTCGCGGCGGGCGCCGGGGCGAGCGCGAGAATGTAGGCGCGATTCAGCCGCGCATCCTCGAGCCTGTGCACGCCGGCCTGTCGCTCTGGCGCCGGCGCGCTGCGCGCAGCGCCGGTGCGCTGCCAGCCGCCGCAGCGCTGCGCCACTTCCTCGACCATGCGCTCGAAATCGAGGTTGCCCGCCAGCGCCACCGTCGTGTTGTCGGCGCTGTAGCGCTGCTGGAAGTAGGAGCGCATCTGGCTGCTCTGCATCGCCTTGATCGTCTCATCCGTGCCCAGCACGCGGTAGGCGAGGGAGTGCTCGCCGTAGTAGCGCTCCATGGCGTCCTCGTAGACGACCCAGAAGGGCTGATCGCGGTACATGGCGATCTCTTCGAGGATCACGCCCTTCTCATCGTTGAAATCGCTGTCGCGCAGCGACGGCCGCAGAATGTCCGCGAGTATGTCCATCGCCTGCGTCAGATTCTCGGGCAGCACGTGCGCGTAGAAGGCGGTGAGTTCGTTGGTCGTGAATGCGTTGTAGCTCGCGCCGATGTCGTCGAACTCGCGGTTGACATCGTCGGCGCTGCGGCGCTGCGTGCCCTTGAACATCATGTGCTCGAGGAAGTGCGAGACGCCCATGAGCGACTTGTGCTCGTCGCGCGTGCCGGTCTTCACAAAGAAGCCGACGGCACTGGTGTGGGCGTCGGGATTGACTTCCGCGACGAGTCGCAGGCCGTTGTCGAGCGTGGTTTCGCGATAGCGGATCGCCATGTCCTTCTCCGGTATTCGTGATGCGCAAGCTTAGCCTGCCGCGCCGCCGCCGGCGCGCTCGAGCGCCGCGCGCAGGCCCGCCACGACCGCCGCGGGGTCATCGGCGCAGCAGACGGAGGCGGAGACCGCGACGCCACGCGCGCCCGCGGCGCAGAGTTCTTCGACGTTGCCCGGCGTGACGCCCCCGATCGCCAGGTGCGGCACGTGGACGAAGCGCTCGAGGTACGCCCGCAGGTAATTCGGCCCGGCGAGCGTCTTCTTCTCCTTGGTGGTGCTGCGGAACATGGGTCCGACGCCGCAGTAGTCTGCTCCCGCGGCGACGGCGCTCGCCGCCTGCTCCAGGTCGGCCGTGCTGACGCCGAGCAGGCACTGCCCGAAGGTCAGCCTGCGCGCCTCGGCCGCGGGCAGATCCTCCTGCCCGAGATGCACGCCATCGGCACCGGCAATCAGCGCCACATCCGGCCGATCGTTGATCACCACCGCGGCGCCTCGGCTGCGCGAGGTCTCGACAAGCCACAGCGCCCGCGCAAGCAGTTCGCCGCCCGGCAGGTTCTTCTCCCGCAACTGAATGCAGTCCGCCCCGCCTTCCAGTGCCGCCCTCGCCACCTCGCGCCACGGCTGCGCGCACAGCGACTCCGTCAGCAGGACGCAGACGCGCCACTGCGGGCGCTCGCGCGCCCCCAGCCGCAGGGCGAGTTGTTGCTCCAGCGCATAGCCGCGGTAACGGATCTGCTCGATGCGTGCGGCGTCGCCGGGCGAGATGGTCTTGCCGTACTCCTCGATGGCGCGGAGCGCTTCGCTGAGGCGCTTGCCGGCGGCGGTGGCGACCTCGCGCAGGCTGGCGCGTGTGCCCTCCCCGGCGGCCGTGACGCCGGTTCCCACATCGCCCGGGGTGTCGCGCCAGGCGACCGCGCGCTCCAGCACGCCCGGCAGCGCGGCCAATGCCGCCCGCAGATCGTGGCGGAGTTGCTTCATCTGCTCGGTGAGGTCGCGATCGTCCAGCGCAAAGCGCGCCGCCTCTTCCATGACGCGCAGGGCCTCGCGAGCCCGGTTGTGATTGGCGTCGATGATGCGCAGGACCGGATCCATGGCGACACTGTACCGCCGCACCGGCACGGCAGCGATTCGGCTCGACGCCCATGCCAGAGTAGGGCCGCCTGTCCGGCGGTACACTCGCGGCCAGGTCCGCCTCAGCGCCTGCCGCCTGGCAGGCACACGCGGACCGAGAGGAGCACCATTATGCACTTCGTCGTCAAGCCGCTCGTTGCACTCGCGCTTGTCGCCGCCTCGACGAGGCTCTTCGCCGCGGCACCCACGGTCGAGCCGTCGCTCGCTCAGCTCGAGCGTCAATTCATCGCTCCCCCGATGCAGTCGCGGCGCCTGCTCGGCCCGCTCTTCTGGCTGCACGGCGACGAATCGCCCGAGCATCTCGCCGACTACATCGCCAGAATCGCCGAAGGAGGCAACGGCTGCTTCACCGCCGAGTCGCGCCCGCACAACGACTGGCTGGGCGAGGGATGGTACCGCGACCTGGCTATCTGCCTTGACGCCGCGAAGAAGCATGACCTGGAGATGTGGATCTTCGACGAGAAGTGGTGGCCGAGCGGCGAGGTCGCGGGCGATGTGCCCCAGCGCTACGCCAGCAAGCGCCTCGTGACGATGGCGCGGGACGTGCGCGGACCGGCCCCGGTGGAAGTTGATGACCTGAGTGCGGAGCGTATCGTGGCTCTGCTGGCAGGCCGCCTCGTCGACGGCGCCATCGACGGCGATTCGCTGCTCGATCTCTCTGCGCACCTGCGCGACGGCGTGCTGCGCTGGGACGCCCCTGCCGGCGACTGGCGCATCATGCAGTTCGGCTGCGAGCCCCAGCGCATCCACGGTCGCTACCTCGTCGACGGCGCGAGCGCGGACGCGGTCGACTGGTATATCAATACGGTCTACCAGCCCCACTGCGATCGCTTCGCCGACGACTTCGGCGAGACGATTCGCGGCTTCTTCTACGATGAGCCGGAGACGCATGGCGACTGGGGCACGGAGGTCTTCACCGTGCTGGGCGAGCGCGGCGTGGACTGGAAGAAAGCCCTCGTTGCCTGGAAGTTTCAACTCGCCGGCAAGGCGCAGATCGCAGCGAAATTCCAGTACCAGGATGCCCTCGCGGAAGCCTGGGGTCGCACGCTCTACGGCGGCATCAGCGCCTGGTGCGAGGAGCGCGGCGTCAAGTCGATCGGGCATTTCCTCGAGCACCGCAACGAGTACCTTCACCCCAGCCTCTGTGCGGGCGACATGTTCAGGCTGCAGAAGTACAGCCACATGGGCGGCATCGATGCGGTCTTCGACCAGTTCGTCTGGGGCCGGCGCGAAGCACGGGATGCGCCCAGCTGGCAGACGCCCAAGCTCGGCAGCTCGATCACGCACGCATATGGCAAGGACAACGACCACGCCATGGTCGAAATCTACGGGGCCCGCGGACAGGATCTCAGCTATCCCCAAGTGAAGTGGTGGCTCGATCACATCCAGGTGGCGTGCATCAATTTCATCATCCCGCATTCGTTCAATCTCCGTTCGCCGTGT
>CAZZPX010000067.1:0-10351 GCA_964655955.1 uncultured Phycisphaerales bacterium
TCAAGGACAAGGCGCGCGATGCCGCCTATCTCGCGGAACTCAAGAAACGGGCCGGCGATGAGGGCGTGAAGATGTTGCTCATCATGTGCGACGGCGAAGGCGCGCTGGGCGACGCTGACGAAGCGAAGCGCAAGAAAGCTGTGGAGAACCATCACAAGTGGGTCGAGGCGGCCAAGGCGCTGGGTTGCCACAGCATCCGCGTCAACGCTGCCAGCAGCGGCACGTACGAAGAGCAGATGCAGCGAGCCGCGGACGGCCTGCGCGCCTTGACCGAGTACGGCGCCGAGCACGACATCAACGTCATCGTGGAGAACCACGGCGGGCTGTCGTCCAATGGTGAATGGCTCGCCGGCGTCATGAAGCTCGTCGACCACAAGCGCTGCGGCACGCTGCCGGACTTCGGCAACTTCCACCTCGGCGACAACAAGTGGTACGACCGCTACAAGGGCGTTGAGGAACTCATGCCCTACGCCAAGGCGGTGAGCGCCAAGTCGCACGAGTTCGACGAGGAGGGCAACGAGGTGCACACCGATTACACACGGATGATGAAGATCGTCCTCGACGCAGGCTACCACGGCTATGTCGGCGTGGAATGGGAAGGCGGCGGCCTGAGCGAGATCGACGGCATCATGGCGACGAAGCGCCTGCTCGAGCGCGTGCGGGAAGAACTGGCGCCGGAGTATTCATAGCCGCAGCGGCCGCGGAAGTGCCTCCGGTAGAATGAGTATGGAGCATCGGTCATGTCGACCGGCGAAGCACTCGTCCTGATTCTCTTCGCCCTCCCCTACATCGTCTTCACCGCGTGCATGCTCATCGCGCCGATGCGCATGGAGCATAGCATGCGTCGCATAGTGCTTGGCATGGCTGCGTCGCTCGGCGCGGACGAGAAGAGTGTCGAGCAGTCGAAGTACAACTGGGTCGTGCACTGGCTCTGCGGTCTCTTCATCATCGCCCTCTACTCTCTCGTTCGCTTCCTCGCGGTGTGACGTGAAGTGATACGAAGCAACGCGATTCATCGCGTTTCGCAGCGGGTGTTCGCGTCACCGTCGCACGTGAGCTGAGACGCGGCAAGCCGCGTTGTTTCATATTGACTGAGGGCCCAGCGCATGCGCCTGCCAACCTCCGTCCGCGTCGTCGCTGGCCCCTTTCCCCCTACTTCACCGACTCGCCGTTCGTCTTCTGCCAGAGCATGCGGAAGTCTTCCTGGCCGCGCAGGCGCCAGAGCAGGATGGCGAGGGCGGCTTTGGCGCTGCGGTCGCGGACGATGTCGCGCGAACCGGTGAACTGGAAACGCCGCACCTGTGTATCCCCCCCCTCAGAGGCGAGAGCGATGCAAACGGTGCCGACGGGCTTGGCGGCTGTGCCGCCTTCCGGGCCGGCGATGCCGGTGATGGCGAGTGCGTGCGTCGCGCTGGTGCGCTGCCGCGCCCCTTCCGCCATGGCGCGGGCGACTTCTTCGCTCACCGCGCCGGGGCCGCCTTCCCGGAAATGTGCCGCGGGCACATTCAACTCGCGCTCTTTCAATTCGTTGGAGTACGTGAGGTATCCGCCGACGAACGCGGCGCTGCAGCCGGGCACGGCGGTGATCATGGCGCCGAGCAGGCCGCCCGTGCACGATTCGGCCACGGCGATCGTGGCCCCGGCGCGCTTGAGTTCCTCGAGCACGACGGACGCGAGCGTGTCGTCTTCCCGGCCAAAGGCGTAGACGCCGGCAAGCTCCTCCACGCGCCGCGCCGTCTTTTCGACAAGCGCACCAACCTCGTGGGGATCGCCGACGGCGCGGATGCGCACGCTGATGATGCCCTCGCTCGCGGTCGTGCCGACCGTGGGATTGCGCTCGCGCTCCATGAGATCGCCGAGGCGCTCGGCGAGGGATGACTCGCCCAGGCCGAAGCAGCGGACGGCGAGCGTGCGCAGCACCTCCCCGCCCTCGCGCCGCAGCAGCGGCAGCACGGATTCATGGAACATGTGCTTCATCTCATGCGGCACGCCCGGCAGGGCGAAGACATCGGTGTCGCCCAGCCGCGCGCGGATTCCCGGCGCCGTGCCGCGCGCATTGTCGATGAGCTGCGCCGAAGCGGGTCGCAGAGCCTGCTGGCGATTGCGCGCGGGCATGGAAACGCCGCGCTCGTGGAACCAGCGGCGCAGATGGTCGAGCCCGGCGGGATCCTCGACAAGCGCCTCGCCCAGTGCATCTGCGAGGGCCTCGCGGGTGATGTCGTCGGCGGTCGGTCCCAGGCCGCCGGTGATGATGATGATCTCAAGACCGGGCTCGTGGGCGAGGCGGCGCAGGGCGGCGGCGAGGCGGGCCCGCTCGTCGCCCAGCGTCAGATGCTCGAGGCACACCACGCTCGCCTGCGCCAGGTGGTCGGCGAGATAGGCAGCGTTGGTGTCGAGGATCTGGCCCAACGTCAGCTCATCCCCGATCGAAATGAGGGCAGCGTTCACGGGCGGTCTCCAGTCGCGCCGCGCGGGCGGCGTCAATCCGGATCATACGGACGATTTGAAGAATCCGGGTCGGTGCGGCCGGTGAGGATCTCGCAGCGCCGAGCGGGCTGGGCGGCGCGGCGGCAAGATTGCGCTTGCAACGCCCTAGGTAGGGGTTGCTATACTTCCAATTGGTGCGGGCGGCCGTCGCTCGCGCTTCGCAATCGTCCCTTCGCATCGTGACGCCCCGTAGGTCCTTGTCAGCCTCACGGTCAGCACGAGCCAGAGGAGGCAACAATGAAGATCTACGTGGGCAATCTGCCCTTTTCCACCACCGAAGCTCACCTGCAGGATGCGTTCTCAGCCCATGGCCAGGTGGATGAGGCAGTTGTCGTGACGGATCGCGAGACCGGCCGCTCCCGCGGCTTCGGCTTCGTGAGCATGCCCAATGACGATGAGGCCAACGCCGCCATCAGCGCCTTGAACGGCACTGAATTCGACGGCCGGACCATCACCGTCAACGAAGCCCGCCCCAAGCGCCAGGACAGCGGCGGCGGCGGCGGAGGCGGGAGACGCTGGGTTCGCCGCTAAGGCGAGCTGAATCGCACGTCCGGTAACCGGCTCCCGGGACCGCTGGCGCGTGTCCCGGGCTTTCTCATGCGCCCGGGGAAGGCACTGCGGAAGCGCAGAGCCCAGGCGCTCTGCCGCCCCCACAGTCGGCGAGGCGGTGCCGACGTGTTGCCCCACTTGCCAGCGCGGCGAAACCTGCACCTTACCCCTGAAATTGGCAGTATTCCGGAAGCATCGATCTTGAATGAGGAGAACGACGTGCTACACTTCCCGCAATGGTGCAATGCCTACGTCCAGCTTGGCATCTCTTTCGGGTGCATTATCCCCGAATCTGGTGGGGTGGGCTGCTGGCATTTCACCTGCCCATCCTCGTCGGCGTCCTCCTGAGCCTCAGCACGGGCGACGTGACCGGGCCGCGGCTGCTTTCCGCCGGCTCGCTCGTGCTCGCCAGCGTTTTCTTCGCCCTCAAGCTGCGCGATCCGCGCTTCCTGCATTTCGGCTCGACCCAGCGCTCCTTCCTGGCCTGGTGCCTGGTCATCGCCCTGGCGCATTCCGGGGCCGCGGCGCGGCACGATGTGAGCCCCGCAGCGCTGGAGACGACCGCCATCGTCGCCGTGCAGGTCTCGCTCGCCATCGAACTGCTCAAACGCCGGCGCGAACTGCTGCGGCGGCTGACCGATCTCCTGCGCGGCTGGGGCACGGCGAACCTGCTGCCCCTGCCGGTGGCGCTCGCGGAGCGCCGGCAGGAGGGGCGGCTTCTCCGGCCGGTCCATGCCCGAGCCTTCGCCTCTCGTGGACCCCCTCGGCTCTGATCGCACGGCGTGAGCGCGGCGCTGCGATGCGCTTGCCGCTCCCGCTTCGCGCGTTGCGCCGGTATCGGCTGTCGTCGCCCGCCGAGGGAGACGGCTGAGCCGACGGCGCCGCACCGAGACACCACCCTTTCCAACCTGAGAGTTCGCAAGTCATGGTGACGCCACTGCATCGCTCACCCGCGCCGACCGGCTCCCCGGAGCACGGCAAGGCGCCCGCCGCCGACCCGCCGCGCCCCAAGGGCGTACTGCTGCTGAATCTGGGCACGCCGGACTCGCCCGACGTTCCCGCCGTCCGCCGCTACCTGCGCGAGTTTCTCGCCGACCCGGAAGTGATCAAGCTGCCGCGGCACATGCGCTGGTTCAACAAGCCCCTGGCGGCACTGATCGCGCAGTTTCGCGGGCCCAAGTCCGCCCACGCCTACAAGTCCATCTGGACCGACCGCGGCTCGCCGCTCAAGGTCATCACCGAGGACCAGGTGGCGGCACTGCAGAAGACGCTCCCCAGCGGCTGGCAGGTGTTCTACGCCATGCGCTACGGCAACCCCTCCGTGGCGCGCGTGCTCGAAGAGATCGAAGCCGCGGGCGTCGAGCAGCTTGTGGTCATCCCCATGTATCCGCAGTACAGCGGCCCGACGACCGGTACGGCCATCGCCGACCTGTACGAACAACTCCGCAACCACCCTGGCGCGCTGCACGTGACCATCCGCACCGTCTGGTACGACGATGTCAACTACATCGACGCCCAGGCGCAGCGCATCGCGGATCTGGCGAAGCAGAAGAATCTCGAGCCGAGCAACTGCTTCCTGCTCTACTCCGCGCACAGCATGCCGCAGTCCTATGTCGAGGCGGGAGATCCCTACCAGGAGCATGCACTGCGCACGGTGGAACTGGTGACGCATCGCCTGGGCTGGCCGCAGGATCGCTGCATGGTGAGCTACCAGAGCAAGCTGGGCCCCGTGCCTTGGCTGGAGCCGAGCACGGCGGCGACGCTTGAGCGCCTGGCGGAAGCGGGCGAGCCGAACGTGCTCGTCGTGCCGCTCAGCTTCACCGCCGATTGCCTCGAATCTCTCGAGGAGATCGGCATGGGCGGCAAGGAGGAGTTCGAAAAGCACGGCGGCACGCTGCACCTCTGCCCGGCCCTCAACGACTTCGAGCCGTTCATCAAGACGCTCTTTCAACTGACAGTGCGCGGCCCGCGCTCCTGGTCGGAGAAGGACGGTGAGCGGCAGCCGCTGCTGGACTTTCGCGAACCGCCCGCGGCGAGCGATCGGGACATCGACTCGCTCGTCATGATCGGCGCGTCGATCGGCGGCCAGCTTGGCGACGGCCAGGGCCCGCAACTGCAGCACGTCACCAGCGATGAGTTCCAGTGCATCAAGCGGCCGCATGAAGAGGTGACGGCCCTGCTGGAGAAGCTCAAGGCGGGCGGCACGCTCGCGGAGTGCTGGTTGTGGAACACCTGCAGCCGCTTCGAGCTGTACGGTCGGCTCGACTGCGATCCGCATGGCGCGCAGGCGGAGGAGTCGATTCGCCGCATTACCGCGGACCTCCTGGGCGAGAAGGCGCCGGAGCGCAAGGTGAACATCCTGCGCGGCGAGGCGGCGTGGCATCATCTGCTGCGCACGGCAAGCGGGTTGAACTCCTGCCTGCCCGGCGACGGCGAGGTCGCCAGCCAACTCGACGCCGCCTGCCGTCTCGCCATGCGCTGCGGCACGGCTGGGCCGCTGCTGCATCTGCTGCGCGAGAAGCTGCAGCACTGCCAGAGCGAACTCACCACGCGCACAAGCTGGGGACACTTCCGACCCGAGTATTGTCCCATCGCGCTGAAGCGCCTGGCGCTGCGGTACGGCTACGACTGGAGCAGCGCCCGCGTGCTGGTCATCGGCGGATCCGTCACTTCTCGCTCGGTGCTCGAATCGCTGCGCAGCGACTTTGGCGTCAGCGATGAGCAACTCACCGTCGCCCATCGCGCCCAATCCAAGGGCCGGCAGATCAAGCGGCTCGACCAGGCGCTGGGCCAGGGAGAGCGACTGATCGTCGATTCCTATGGGGACGAGTCGCTCACGCAGGCACTGACCGAGGCGGACGTGGTGATCTTCGGCATCGACGCCCGCAACGCCATCGTGGATGCGGCGCGGCTTGCCGGGAAGCGCGACTTTGCGGCGCGGCCCATGACCATCCTCGACTTCAATACGTTCGGCTCCACGGAAGGCCTGGCGCAGATGGCGGGCGTGACGCTGCACGACGCCAGGCAACTCGACGAGGAGGTCGCGACGTTCTCCCGCGAGATGGCGGCCTGCCCGGCGTTTCTCGGCGCCCGCGACGGGGCTGAGAAGCTGATCGACACCTGGCTCCCCACCAGGGCCGCCCAGATGAACGGCGACGCCGCACGTCTCAAGGCGCGACTCGCCCGACAGGACGCCTTCGGCGTGTGCGCCCACGGCTGCCCGCTCGACAAGGAACCCGACATCTGCCCCCGCCGGCTGCTCAAGGAGAACGTGCGCTCATGATCTCCGACATCTACAGCAACTTCGACAAGGCCACCTTCGACCGCTACGCAGGATTGCAACTGCCCCGACACGTGTCGTATCCCATGCCCACTGCCTGGTACGACCTTGAAGCGCAGCACTTCGACGAGATGCAGCAGATGGTGGCTGGGCGCGAGGCGCCGATCGACCTGTCCCTCTACGTGCACATCCCCTTCTGCGAGGCGCTGTGCAAGTTCTGCGCCTGCTCGCGCATCGTCATGCGCAAGACCGCACCGTACGCGGAGGAGCGCACGACGAGCTACGTTGACGCCCTGGTCAGGGAGATCGGCGAGCGCGGGCGCGAGTACAGCGGCGGCGGCAGGAAGCTGAAGCAACTGCACTGGGGCGGCGGCACGCCCACCTACCTCTCGCACGAGGAGATGGAGCGCATCTACCGCGCCGCAGCCGACGCCTTCGACTTCGCCGATGACGCGGAGATCTCCATCGAAGTCGATCCACGCGTCGCCGGGCCGCAGACGCTGCGCTTCCTGCGCCAGCTCGGCTTCAATCGCATGTCGCTGGGCGTGCAGGACTTCAACGAGAAGGTGCAGAAGCACGTCAATCGCATCCAGCCGCTCGACATGGTGCGGACGACCGTCGACACCTGCCGCGACGCCGGTTTTGACAGCGTGAATTTCGACCTGATCTACGGCCTGCCGTACCAGACGCTCGAGTCGATGCGCGAGACGATCGAGCAGGTGATTGAATTGTCGCCTGACCGCATCGCCTACTACCACTACGCCCAGGTGCCGGACAAGATCGCGACCCAGCGGGCGATCAACCACGAGGCGCTGCCCGATTCGGAGACGAAGCTCGCCATGTTCCTCATGGGCGTGCAGATGTTCACGCGGGCGGGGTACGACTTCATCGGCCTCGACCACTTCGCCAAGCGCGAGGAGATGCTGGCCCAGGCGGCCCGCGAGGGGACGCTGCAGCGCAACTTCCAGGGCATGACCACGGGCGGCGGGCTGGACCTCATCGGCGCGGGGGCCACGTCGATCGGCCATCTACACCACGTCGGTTTCCTGCAGAACGAGCGCGACGTGCAGGCGTACACCGCAGCAGTCGCCGAGGGCAAGGCCGTCGTCAATCGCGGCAAGGTGCTGGGCCGCGACGACTGCATTCGCCAGGGGATCATGTCGCAGATCTACTGCGGGGCCCGAATCGTGCCGGCGGTGATCGAGGAACGCTTCGCAATCGACTTTGCCGCCTACTTCGCCCGGGAGCTTGCCATTCTCGGGGAACTGGAGAAGGATGGTCTGGTGGCGATCGACGCGGAGAACAATGTCGATGTGACCTTCCCGCTCGGGCGGGTCCTGATGCGGAACATCGCCTCCGTCTTTGACGCCTACCTCGAGCCCGACGCCTGGCGCGTCGGCGCCAAGCACGCCTATTCCACCAACGCCTGAGTACGCGGCTGACAGCGCGGCGACGAACGCCTAGGAAGGATCACACATGTCGGAGGGATTGAAGAACGATCTGCTCCTGCGGGCCGCCCGCAGGGAGCGCACCGAGCGTACGCCCGTCTGGCTCATGCGTCAGGCGGGACGCTTCGACCCGAAGTATCGCGAGTTGCGGCAGAATTCCGGCCTGGAACTCGAAGATCTCTTCTGCAATCCAAAGCTCGCCGCGGAGATCACGCTGCTGCCCAAGCGCCTCGGCGTCGATGCGCTGATCCTCTTCCAGGACATCCTCACGCCGCTCGAACCCATGGGCGCGCGCTTCATCTTCCGCCCGGGACCGGAGCTTGCCGAGCCGATCCGCACAGCGAAGGATGTGGATTCCCTGCGCGAGTTCGATCCGGCGGAGGAGCTCGAGTTCGTGGGCGAGTCAATCGGCCTGGTGCTCGAGGAGAGCGGCGGCGACCTGCCGCTGCTCGGCTTTGCCGGCGCCCCCTTCACGCTCGCCGCCTTCATGATCGAGGGAAGAAGCCCCGGCGATCTCGAGAAGACGCGCGTCATGATGCGCGACGATCCCCGCCTCCTGCACGAACTGCTCGAGCGCCTGGCGCAGATGACGGCGAAGTATCTCGACTACAAGATTCGCAGCGGCGTGCACGGCGTGCAACTCTTCGAGTCGCTCGGCGATGCGCTCAACGCGGAGGAGTATCGCACCTTTGCGCATCCCTACCACGCGCGCGTCTTCGCGCTCATGCGCGAGCACGTCCCGCGCATCCTCTTCGTCAAGGAGCGGCCGGAGATCGAGATGATGGCTGCGACCGGCGCGGATGGCCTGAGCATCGGCGCACGCGTTGATCTGCGGCAGGCGCGCGCGACCTATGGCTGCCGCGTGGCGCTACAGGGGAACGTCGACAACCACGTGCTGCTGGAAGGCACGCCCGAAGAGGTCGAGGCGGCGACGAAGGCTTGCATCGAAGCGGGCGGACACGAAGGGCACATCCTCAACCTCAACCACGGCATCTTCAAGGACACGCCCTTCGACAATGTCTGCCGACTCATCGACACCTGTCGCAACTACGCGATCGAGGTCGACCCGGCCGGCGCGGAGGCGGCGCGATGAGCGAGCGCAGGCAGGCGATCGTCGTGGGAGCCGGGATCAGCGGCCTCACGGCCGCGCGGCAGCTTAAGAAGGCCGGCGTCGATGTGGCGCTCCTCGAGGCGCAGCACGCAGTCGGCGGCGCGATGCAAAGTGAGCGGCGCGACGGTTTCATCCTCGAGAGGGGACCCTTCAACGTCCTCGTGCGCGATAACGCTTTTCACGAACTGCTGCTGGAGGCCGGCGATGAGCTCGGCCCGGTGCAGGCGGCGGAGGCGGCGAATGCGCGCTATCTCTATAAGGACGGCGACATACACCGGGTGCCGATGGGCCTGGGGCCGCTGATGAAGAGCCCGCTGCTCAGCTTCGGCGCCAAGGTAAAGGTCATGCTGGGCATGCTGGTGAGCAAGCCCGCCACGAAGGCCGAGCCGACCATTCACGAAGCGGCGGAGCGGCGCCTGGGGCCGGAGATCGCCGATGTGTTCATCAGCTCGATCGTCGCGGGCGTGTACGGCGGCGACAGTCGCACGCTCAGCCTCAAGGCCTGCTTTCCCAATGCCTACAGGTTCGACCAGGAGAAGCGCTGCCCGCTGCTCTACGAGATGAGCGTTCTGCGGCGCAAGAAGAAGATGTACGAGGAGCACCCCGAGCGCCGCAAGCTCAAGGGGCTCGTCAGCTTCAAGGACGGTTTGCAGTCGCTGGCCGATTGGCTCGCGGGGCAACTCGGCGAGGACCTGCACCTCGGCTGCACGATTGAACGCATCGAGCGGCTGGGGGGCGGCTATCGCCTGCAGGCGCGCACGCAGAGCGGGGAAGGCAGCTTCGAATGCGAGCACCTGATCCTGGCCACGCCGCACCTGGCGGCGGCACGTCTTATTCGTGATCTCACGCCCGCCGCCGCCGCGGAACTCGAGCAGATTGCTGCCGCGTCGCTGGTCGTGTTGAATCTGGCGTATCCGCGCGAGCACGTGGGGCACAGCCTGGCCGGGTATGGATTTCTCGTGCCGCTGACGGAGACGGACCTGCCGCTGATGGGCGTCCTCTGGGCGGACAGCGCCTTTCCGCACCACGCGCCGAGGGGTCAGCGGCTCATTCGCGTCTTCATGGGCGGTCCGCGCGATCCCGAAGCGCCCAGGCGCAGCGATGAAGACTTGCTCGAGACCGCTGCGCGGGCAGTGCAGCCGCTGCTCAAGATCGATGGCGAGCCGGCGCTGGTCGACATCTGCCGCTGGCCCAATTCGATCCCGCAATACGAGGTGGGGCATGTCGAACGTATTGCGCGAGTGGAGGCTGCAGTATCGCAGGTCCCCGGCCTGCATTTGGTCGGCAACTACCTGCACGGCATCTCGATCAACGACTGCATCCGCGAAGCGGCCGCCTTCGCTGACAGATTCACCGCAACGAACTCGCAGCATTCGGAGAGAGTGTTCTAGCCACGGAGTTCACGGAGGGCGCGGAGGAGAAATGAAGCTCCACCCGCCAAGCGGGTGGTATCAGGAAGGCCCCCCAAGGGGGCCG
>CAZZPX010000068.1:0-10314 GCA_964655955.1 uncultured Phycisphaerales bacterium
TGGCGCTCCGATGATCAGCAGGTCATCCCAGATCGCTGATGTGCCTACTGCGCCCAGGCCATTGATCATCGTGGTGTGCGAGTCCGTGCCGACGAGCGAATCGGGGGAGACGATCTTCTTGCCGTCGCGCTCCTCGAAGAGCACGCACGTCGCCAGGTACTCGAGGTTCACCTGGTGCACGATGCCGGTCGCGGGCGGCACGACCGTGAAGTTGCGAAACGCCTTCTGGCCCCACTTGAGAAACTCGTAGCGCTCGTTGTTGCGCTCGAACTCCTTCTCGCCGTTGATCGTGAGGGCATTGGCCGTCGCGAAGGCATCGACCTGGACGGAGTGGTCGATCACGAGATCGCAGCGCACCTGCGGATTGACCAACTGCGGGTCGCCGCCCATCGCCTGCATGGCGGAGCGCAGGGCGGCGAGATCGACGACGGCCGGCACCCCCGTGAAGTCCTGGAGCACGACGCGGCCGGGCATGAAGGGCAGTTCCGTCTGGGCCGGAGCCGCCGCATCCCAGGCCGCCAGCCCCGCGACGTCATCGGCGGTGACGATGAAGCCGTCGACATTGCGCAGAGCTGCTTCGAGCAGCACCTTGATCGAATAGGGGAGCCTGTCGACGTGGCCCACGCCCTGCTCGCGCAGGGCGTTGAGGTCGTAGTAGGTGTACTCCTCGGAGCCAACGGTGAGCGTACGGGCAGCGTTGAAGGGGTTGGCAGACATTCCGGCGATTGCTCCTCGACATATCCGATTTGGGTGCGGCTGGCGAACTCAAAATCCACGATAGGTCATTCGTGCGTGCCAGCCAAGCGGCGGCGTCAGGCGGGCGCGCGATGCCCGCGGGTTTCTCGACGTTCAGCGCCTGTCCGCGGCGGGTTTCCGCTGAGCAGATAGATCGCCCAGGGTGAGATCCGGGTCTCGCTCACCCAGTGCGGCGGTTCGTCAGCTCGGCCGAGGGGCCGATGCACCCGCTCCACGCTCAACCCGGCGGCAGCGTAGACCTCGAGGTACGCCGCCTCCGGCCAGAGCACATCCTCGACGGGTCGCTTGTCGTCGAGGTCGGTGACAATGATGCGCACGACGTCGCCGCAGCGCGCATCGCGATTCTCCGGGAAGTCCTTTGTGGAGAAGGACGCCCACTCGTGCAGGTAGATCTCCGGCGCGGAGACGAGGTTGATGATCCGTCCGTCGCGCTTGAGGATGCGGTTCAGCTCGCGAAAGAGCGAGACCTTGCGCTCCCGGGTGGGCGTGTTGTCAAATGTGAAGGCGGAGAGGATGACGTCGAAGGTCGCATCGGCGAAAGCGGCGAGTCCGTCGCCTGTGATCAGGCGATAGTCGCCTTGCGGATCGAGCGACCGCGCCTGCCGGATCATCTGCGGCGAGATGTCCACGCCGACTGTGCGCAGGCCGAGTTGCGCAAGGAAGCGTGTGGAGCGGCCGCTGCCGCAGCCGAAGTCGAGGGCGAGGCCGGCACCGATGTGAGGCGCGATGAGATCCGGCAAGTCGCGAAAGGCGAGGTAGTACGTGCCGGGGAATTGCAGGCGGGCGTAGCTGGCGGCGTAGGCGTCGTCCTCGTAGGTGTTTCTGAAGGTCATGGCGGTGGGTAGAGGCGGAGAGCGCGGCATTGATGAATCAACTGGCCGCCGCGCTCTTCCACTTGATGGTGCAGCCCGTGGCGAAGGTCTTGGCCCGCTCGATCTCCTTTCCCTGGCTGAGCGCTTCGAGAGCCTCGCGGAACGGCTGATCGCTGACGTTGTCCGGCTCCTTCCAGTTGTCGTCGATGCCGCCCTCGTAGACGCAAACGCCCTGCGGGTTGAGCAGGAAGATCTCCGGCGTGCGCTCGACGCCGTAGGTGCGGGCCACTTCCTGTGACTCGTCGTAGAGATAGGGGAAGGGGATGCGGTGCGCCTCGACGAAGGCGGGCATCTTGTCGGGCGCGTCCTCCGCGTAGGTGTGGGGATCGTTGGAGTTGATGCCGACGAACCTGATGTCGCCGAAGCGGTTGGCGAGATCGACGATGCGCTGCATGTAGGCGATGACGTAGGGGCAGTGGTTGCACAGCCAGAGCACCGCCACGCCATGTCCTTCCTTCAGCAGGTTGTCGAGCGAAACGGTCGAGCCGTCGATGTCGGGCAGTTGGAAGTGCGGCGCCTTGTCGCCGGGCGTGAGCTTGGCCATCTTCTTCTCCTCGCAAGCGGGATGATGTGGACAGCAGAAGTGTACCCGTCTCGAACCGGCGCAGCGAAAAGGGCTGCGATATGTCGTCGCAGCCCCAGCGGCATCAGTTGGACCTGACCGCCGATTACCGGTGCGGAATCCCGCTCGCGTCAGTTTGCCAGCTTCTCGAGCAGCTTCTCGATGCGCTCCAGCCGTTCCTCGAGTCGCTGCATGCGGCTCTCCAGTTCGGCATCGACGTGCTTCTCATCGCCCGCCTGCACCCACTGCATCGCCTTGGGCGCGGTGACGCGGATCTTGTCGTGCAGCTCCTGCGCCTTCTTGGCGTGCTCCTCCGCCTGCTTCTGCAACTCGATGACGATCTGCTTCTCGCGCCCCATCGCCTGCTGCAGTTTCTCCTGCACTTCCTTGCTGAACTCGGTGGGCATCTCGCCGGGGCTGAAGAAGCGGAAGTTGTAGCCATCCTCCGCCTGCGGCACGGCGCTGAGCGAGCCCATCACCTCGTCGTTCCAGGGGGCCAGCTCGAGGACCGCAGCCATCGGTTCGCCGCCGCGAATGATCTTGAAGGTCAGCTTGTCGCCGGGATCGTGCTTCTGCAGCAGTTCGAGCAATCTGCCGCTGCTGATCGGATGCTCGCCGTCCACCGCAACGATGATGTCGTAGACCTGCAGCCCGGCGCGATCGGCGGGCTGGCCGTCGAGCACCGACTGGATCATCGTCACATTCTTCGGATCCAGCTTCAAATGCGAGGCCAGGGCGGGCCCGACCTGATCCATGGTGATGCCGATCATCACCTTGGGGGGCGACTTCAGCTCGGTCTGGACCGTGTACGTGTTGGTCTCCGGGGCGAAGCGCACGACGTTCTCGAGCAGCAGGTTGGCGTGCTGCTTGAGTTCAGCAAGATCCGTCTCCTTGAGCAGTTCCAGGTGCTCGCCCAGGTGCTCGCCGACGTGCTCGCCATGTTCCTTGAGCATCCGGCGCACATCATCCAGGCCGACGACGAACTCCTCGCCGTCAATGACGATCTTAAGTTCGCTCTTGCCCTTCTTCTTCGCCTCTTCGGCGCCGTGGGCATGCGCTTCCTCCTCGGCGAGTACGCGCACGATGATCGATTTCTCCTCATCGTCGCCGGCTTCGCGCAGTTGCACGAGATCGAGTGAGTCCGGATCGACCTCCTCGCCGTTGACATAAGCCTTCACGATGACCTCGCCGTCCTTGATCGTCTTGACGATCTTCACGTCCTGCGAGTCGGTGACGATGACCCTCTCGGTCGTTTGGACATCCTGGCCGAAGGCGGAGCCCGCCGCGATCAGCGTGCTCAGCGCCGCGGCTCCGAGGTTCAAAGCGAAACGTTTCATGCGTTCATCTCCAGTGATTGATGTTCAGGCGTTTCTCTATAAATCGGCCGTTGCGCCGCGAGGCGCGGGCCGGCAGGTTCACAAGGCGTAGTCCACGAGGTCTACGGGCGAGCGCGGCACGCGCAGCGGCACGACTTCCCCCTTCTCGTCGAGCGCCCGCTGGTACTTCGGCTCCAGGCGCACGCGCTCGTAGATCGGCCGCATGATCAGCACGTCCGTGCCGTGCGGCGTCTCCATCGTGTCGATCGGCTGCAACTCGCCCTGGCCGACCACGTGCTCGGACTGAAGGTAGTTGGCGAGCAGGTCGCTGGGCGTGGTTTCCACCTGGGAGAAGTTCGCCAGCGTGGGGCCGAGTCCCGCCTGCTGCCCGCGCGGCGAGGGGTCGGCGGTGTGGGTGGTCGGCGTCCAGCCGCCACCGGTCCACCACATGAGCGCCACCAGAGCCGCCACCGCCCAGCCGGCCCAGGCGGGCCAGCGGATCACGCCGCGCGGCCCGGGCGCTTCTTCGCGCACGACCACGGGCAGAGGCGTCGCGTCTGCGGCTTCGAGCGCCGGCGTCAGCGCCCGCGCCAGTTGCTGCTGCTGCGCCTGCGCCTCGGCGAGGCGTTGCCACAACGACTCGTCCGTCGCCGCCAGGGCGCGAAAGGCCGCCCAGTCGCGGTCGCCCGCGGCCGCGTCGACGATGCGGGTGATGAGAAGGTCGATCTCTTCCGATTGATCGTGCATGGGGACGTCCTGGTCCGCGGATGTGGGATTCATGCCTGTCCTCCCGCTGAGGCCAGCCTGGCAACTGCGGCGCCGTCGGCGGGTTCCGCCACCAGCTCACGCAGCATGCGGCGGGCGCGGGCGATGCGCGTCTCGACGGTCGTGACAGGCAATTCGAGCACCTCGCCGATCTGTTCGTAGGACATGTCCTTGATCGCCCGCAGCAGGAGGGGCTCGCGGTACTTGAGGGGCAACTCCGCCATGCGTTCGAGGATGCGCTGGTAGGTCTCTCCGCGCTGAGCGTCGGCGTGGGCGGGAGCGGCGGCCCCCTCAACGGCCGGGTCGGTCAACCGCAGCGTCGGCCGACTGCGTCTGGCGGCGGTACGCGCGATGTTGATGGCGACCTGCCGCAGCCAGGGCTTGAGGGCCGCCCGGTTCTCCAGCGTGTCGAGTTTCGTCACCATGGTCACGGCAACCTCCTGAAGCAAGTCGGCCACGTCGATCTGTCGCGGGGCGTGGGCCGTCAATATCACCGCCAGCCAGCGCCGGTGGCGGCACCAGAGCTGCTGCAGGGCGCCGCGGTCGCCGGCCTGAGCCGCCTGGACGAGTTCTTCGTTCTCGCCGCGTTCGGCGTCGGCAGGTGTCAGGTCCATCGCTTCTCCAGATGCGGTCGGTCGGGGGTTCCGTCACGAATTGCCCAACTTCTGTTCTACCGTCATCATGAGCGGCGGGTCGCGCCGCTGTTTTGTTGGCGGTGCCGGTCCAGCGGCTGGTTCTCGGACCTGACGCTGCCTCCGTCGCGCCCCTGCCGCCCCGCAGTCTCGCCCTTCGCCCGCGAAAGTCGCACCGATGCCGTCCACCAATCCCGACCAGTTCACCATGTCATTCGGCGACCACCTCGAGGAATTGCGCCGACGGCTGATCTACTGCCTCATCGCTCCCATCCCCTTCGTGATTCTTGGCTTCATATTCGGGCAGCCGCTCATCGAGTGGCTGTGGGAGCCGTGTCGCGACGTGCTGGAGCACCACGATCTGCCCAGCCAGATGCAGGTGCTCTCGCCCACCGAGGCGTTCGTGATCTGGATGAAGGTGTCGATCATCCTGGGGATCGTCTGCACCTCGCCGATCATCGTGTACCAGGCGTGGCGCTTCGTCGCCCCGGGGCTGTATGAGCGAGAGCGGCGCTTCGCCATCTTCCTCGTGCCCCTTTCCACGGCCCTGGTCGCGGCGGGGCTCATCTTTCTCTACGTCGTGCTCATTCCCGTGAGCATGAATTTCCTCATCGGCTTCGGCGCCTCCTTCGAGCCCGCCGAGCGCGTGGTGGAGGTCGAGGCCAACCTGCCCCCGGGAACGCTGCTGCAGACGCCGGTGCTGGGCGAGGATCCCGTAGCGCCGCGGGAAGGAGAGATGTGGATCAAGGTGCCGGAGAATCAGCTTCGCGTCGTTGCGGAGGGTCGGCTGCTGATCGTGCCGCTGACCCGGCCGACGCTGCTGTCGCAGCAGATCCAGCTTCACAAGTACATCAACCTGGTGCTGGTGCTGTCGCTGGTGTTTCCCATTGCGTTTCAACTGCCGGTTGTGATGCTGCTCCTGGGCTGGAGCGGGCTGGTGGACGCGGAAGAACTCGTACGGATCCGTCGGTACGCCATCTTCGGCTGCGCCATCGCCGGCGCGATGCTCACGCCCGCCGATCCCTGGTCGATGATCGCCCTCGCCGTCCCTCTGTGGATGCTGTACGAGTTCGGCATCCTGCTGATGCGTTTCCTGCCCGCGAGCAAGGTGGCAGAGGGCGTTCTGCGCGTCCCGCGCTGGAGACGCGGCGCAGGTCGGGGCGACCGGGAGGATCGGCCGTGAGGCCCGGGTGGTTGATGCGGCTGCTCGGTCAATCGCGGGCGCCGGGTCGTGGGGTCGCTGCGGAAGCGCCCCAGGCGACCGCGACGGATGAGCGCATGATGCGTCGGGCGCTGGAGTTGGCGCGACTGGCGGCCGAGCAGGGCGAGGTGCCCGTGGGAGCGCTCGTGTACCACGGTGCGGGCGAGGAGGCCCGAATCCTCGCCGAGGCGCACAACACCCGTGAAGGCCGGCGCGATCCGACCGGCCACGCCGAACTGCTCGCCATCCGGGCCGCGGCGAAAGCGCTCGGCGATTGGCGGCTCAACGAGTGCACGCTGGTGGTGACGCTCGAACCGTGTGCCATGTGCGCCGGCGCCATCGTCAACGCCCGAGTGGGCCGGCTGGTCTACGGGGCAACGGATCCCAAGGCCGGGGCGGTCGCCTCGCTGTACCGCCTCTGCGAGGACGTGCGGCTGAACCATCGCCTCACGCCGATCGGCGGCGTACTTGCCGACGAGGCCGCAGCGCTGCTGCGCGATTTCTTTCGCGCCCGGCGCCGCGGGGAGGGCAGCAGGCCCACTGACAAGTGATGCCGCCGGCGACCGCCCCGTACACAGGTATGACAGGCTCACCACGCCGCTTCACGGCGGTCTTGCCGTCGGCGTTCACGCAGCTGGTGATCTAACGTCTTGAGGCGAAGGAGCTTGCACGAGAGCGGGGCGTTGCTGCCCCCGTTGGCGCCTCAGCTCCTCGTGCGCTGAAACGCACCAGCCTCTCGAACCCTGCGCTGCCGCGCTTCGCAGGGTGTCCGCGAGACGGTTGCAGATCGCCTGATTCCGCGACGCAGATCGATGGTTTACAAGGTATTGCATTGCATATTCAGGGTCGTAAGGAGAATGTCAATTTTGCTGGCTACCTGAAGAGAGGATGGATCGATTGCACACTTTTTACGTTTTCCTCTGGCGAATCGCGGATTCGAGGCTATCTGTTTAAGTACCGGCGAATCGGAGGCCAGCCGCGGAGATGCCTCGGCAGGCGACCGGCGTGGCCGACATCGCTTCCAAGGAGCCCCGACCTGCGCTGAAGGAAGAGCAGGAGGGGGCGATCGCTATTGGTCTGCTTCCAGGTACATCCAGGAGGAAACACGCAATGAGAGTCTTCAGTGGTCTCGCAGCTCTCGGAGTTCTCGCCTGCGCGGGGCTCGCGGGAGCATCGATCATGTCAGTCGGCCCGTTCAGCGGCGACTACAGCGAAGGGTTCGAAAGTCAGCCGCAGTACCAGTTCCTGTCACACTACGATGTGTTCGGCGGGGCAGGCGACGTCTATGCCATCGGCGGCGGACAGGGCCTGCACGTCACCACCGGCTGGGGCTTCTACTACACCATCTTTCCGCATGGCGGTGACTGGTTCATGGGCGGCGCCGGCGTCAACGCCAAGTGGGTCTTCGACGTGCCCGCGAAGCAGTTCGGCGGATACTTCGGCACCAACGCCAACACCCCGGACGCCATGGCCTACTTCTACGATGAAAATGGCAACCTCATGGGCTCCTCGTCCGTCTCCGCCCCGCTGGGAGCGTGGAGTTGGAACGGCTGGATGACCGATGGCGCCGGCATCAAGACCGTCGAGATCCTCGCCAACAACACGTTCGGCGGCTTCATCATGCACGACGACATGGAATACATGATGATTCCTGCCCCAGGCGCCCTGACGCTGCTTGCCTTGGGCGGCCTCGCCCTGCGTCGGCGTCGCTGATCCCGACCCGGCACGCACTCGCACACTACCAGGCCCGGCGAAGACTCGCCGGGCTTTCTGTTTGCCTGCTCACTTCCCAGCCCTCCGGCGCTGGGGCTGCGGCTCTTCCAAGACCAGCGACCGTGAGCGAGCCGGAACGGACTCACCTCGACGGACCGCGGCAGGAAGTGAAGCGGTTGCGCTGGTGGCAGCCATCGGTTCGGTGATGCGGCGACCGCTGGTGCTGGAGACGCACGTGGACCTGCTCTTCTGTCACAGGCCGGCGGTGGCGTTCCACCCCGGCGGGGACCTGAAGGGCAACACGTCGAGCTTCTGCGGTCCAAGCGCCGCGTGATGCTGCCCCGGGCTGACCTGCTGGCCCCGCTGCAGCAGAGGCGGGTGGGGGTGCACGCGTCCAAGGAGGGTGCTTGAGTTCAGCCTTCCGCTCCGACCGATATGAAACGATCTTCACGGTTGTCACTTGGCTTTTGCACCAGAGAAGGCAGACTATGAGAGCACTTACCGGCCGTGGTTCTCCGGCCGGATGTCAGTGACGACCGCACCTGTTCGAGACCCGGGAGAGGATGAACGATGTTGAACGTAACCGCTTGTGCCGCTGCAGTTTGCATTCTGGTTGGGACTGGGGCGGCGTGCGCCACGATCATGACTTTCGAGACCTGGACGCAGAACAACGCCGGCGTGGAGAACATCTACACGCCCGACACGGAATTGAGCGTCGGGTCGCGCGTCGACTCGTCCATCGTCACTTACCTGAGCCTGAACCAGACGCCCTTCGACCTGATGTTCGAAGAAGGCAACGGCTGGACGCCCAACGTCGTCATCACCTGGCCCTGGGGCGACAACGGCACCTGGGGGTCCGACTCCGAGTATGACACCTACCTCAACTGGGAAGGTCGCGGCTCCGTCGTCCAGGCGGAGATCGTCTACGACGCCGACAACCAGCTCGATCTGGTCTTCACACCCGATGTTGGGTTCGGCGTCCGTCTCAACAGCTTTGTCCTCGACGAGTACACAGGCGGCGGCGAGATCACCATCGAGTGGCAGGTGCTCGACGCGGGCGGCGTCCTCGCCTCCGACACCATCCTGCTCGTCGAGGGCGGTCGCATCACCATCGACACCGGCGTGACGACCGATCAGGTGACGCTGGGCGAGGCGGTGACGCTGCGACTGAGCAACGCCAATCTCACGGGAGAGCCCTGGTTCGTCGCCGTCGACGACATCAATTTCGACCAGGTCAGTGACGATCCGGGTTGCGAAGGCGATCTCGACGGCGACGGCGACGTCGATCAGGCTGATCTCGGCACGCTGCTCGGCGCCTGGGGAGCCGGCGACGGGGGCGATCTCGACGGCGACGGCGACACCGACCAGGCTGACCTCGGCGTGCTGCTCGGCGACTGGGGCTGCGGCGGCTGAGCCGGAGACCGGGCAGGTGCGGGGGCGCTGTCGCCGCGCTTCCGGCGGCCAGGTGTGGGCATGCGTCTTTTCACGGCGCGCGTGTACGATCCGCGCCTCCGGGATGCCAGGATCCGCTACTCTGTCAGGTCGCTTTGGCACCCAACAGGAGGCGCATCCATGCTCACCGGTACGCTCTTGGTCGCGTTCGTTCTTGTGTGTCTGCTCGCCTTGAGCTGCGCCGCGAGCCCCGAGGCGCACCCCTTCAACGTGCACGATCTGGTGACGATGCGGCGGGTGAGCGATGCGCAGGCGCTGCCCGATCGCGACCTCGTCGCCTTCACGCTGCGACGCACCGACATGGACGCGGGCAAGGGCGTCAACGACATCTACGTGGTGAAGAACGACGGCAGCGAGTTGCGCCGCCTCACCAGTCATCCGAAGGGGAGCAGCCATCCTCGCTGGGCGCCGGACGGCTCGGCGCTCTACTTCCTCGCCAACCGCGGCAGCGGCGACGATGCCACCACACAGGTCTGGCGCATCGCGATCGACGGCGGCGAAGCGACGCAGGTCACGGATGAACCCCTCAGCATCACCTCCTTCATCGTCTCGCCCACTGGCGATCACCTCGCCTTGAGCATGGATGTCTTTCCGGGCCTGTCACCACAGGAGACCAAGGATCGCCTGGACGAAGAGAAGAAGCGCAAGTCGAGCGGGCGGGTCTACGAACAGCTCTTCATCCGCCACTGGGACGAATGGAAGGATCATCGCCGCAGCCATCTCTTCAGCGTGCCGGTTGCGGGCGGCGTGGCGGTCGATCTCATGAACGAGATGCAGGCGGATGCGCCGAGCAAGCCGTTCGGCGGGGCGGAGGAGTACGCCTTTACACCCGATGGCAGAGAGTTGGTCTTCGCCTGCCGGGACAAGGGGCGTGAGGAAGCCTGGTCGACGCACTTCAACCTCTACGCTGTACCCATCGACGCCTCGAAGCAGCCGCGTATCATCGTCAATGGCGAGGGCGCGACGGTGACGCAGCCCGTCTTCTCGCGCAGCGGCAAGACGCTCGCCTACCTCGCCATGCAGCGGCCGGGGTACGAGGCGGACC
>CAZZPX010000069.1:0-1361 GCA_964655955.1 uncultured Phycisphaerales bacterium
TATCGCATCAACGACCACGATCAGGTCGTCATGGCGAACCTCATCGTCTCGACGACGAGCAACAACGAGCCCATGAACCGGGCCGTGCAGAAGGTCGCCCACGACCACATCTCGGGCAAGCAGCCCGAAGAAATCACGGACGGTCTGCTCAACCACATCGAGGTCGCCATCCGCGCCTACGACCCGTGTCTGAGCTGCGCCACGCACGCCATGGGCCGGATGCCGCTGATCGTCAAGCTCGTCGACGCTGAGGGCAATGTTCTTGACGAGAAGAAACGAGGAGCGAGTTTCTGTGGCTGAAGCGGCGCTGAGCGTGCTCCTCATCGGCTACGGCAACCCTGGCAGGCTGGACGACGGCCTTGGCCCGCGGTTGGCGGAGGCGATCGCAGCGCACGATCTGCCCGGCGTCACGGTCGAGTCGAACTACCAGCTCAACGTCGAGGACGCAGCTCTGATCGCCGAGCACGACGTGGTCATCTTCGCCGACGCCCACGTTGCCTGTTCGCCTCCGTTGCTCTTCGCGCCCCTGGAGGCGGCGCTGTCGGTCAGTTTCTCCACGCACTCGATCGATCCCGCCTCGCTCATCGCCCTGGCGCGCGAGACGTTCGGGGCTGACGTCGCTGCCTTCGTGCTGGGCGTGCGCGGCTACGAGTTCAACGAGTTCGGGGAGACGCTCTCGAAGGGCGCGCAGGAGAACCTGCAGCGGGCGCTCGCGTTTCTGCTTCCACTTCTCACTGAACCACACATCGACCGCTTCCGCGCCGCCGGCCGGCGCCGTCGCGATGAAGCGGCCTGCCAGCCTACGGTGACCTGACATGCAAAACGGTAAGCACGTGATCCTCTACGTCGAAGACGACGCCGACTTGCGCGACTCGCTGCGGCTCGTGCTGGAGGCGAACGACTACGAGATGGTCGAGGCGCGCAGCGCCGAGGAAGGCCTGAAGGTCTTTCGCGCCGAGCACCCCGACTTCATCCTCGTCGATCTCATGATGGAAGAGGTGGACGCAGGCACGGATCTCGTCAAGCAACTCAAGGCGGCGGGCTGCGCCGCGCCCATCTACATGCTCAGCTCGGTGGGCAAGGATCTCGGCCAGAACGTCTCCCCACAGCAGCTTGGTCTCAGCGGCATCTTCCAGAAGCCCATCGATGTCGACTCGCTGCTCGACACGCTCAAGACCAGGCTGAAGAAGTGACCGGGCCGGGCAGCACGCACCCCGCCTCGCTGACCCACATCGGCCTCGAGCGGTAGGATGGCGGGAGCACATTCGATCCGCGCTTCTGGAGCGACTCATGCACGCTGCCGCCTGCCTCCTCTCCTTGACGCTGCTGTCCGCCTGTGCCGGGGTGGAGCCGGCCCGCCA
>CAZZPX010000069.1:1371-5290 GCA_964655955.1 uncultured Phycisphaerales bacterium
GCCCTACGGCGCGCTTCCCGACGCGCGGCACCTGGCCTGGCATGAACTGGAGTTCTACGGCTTCCTGCATTTCACCACCAACACCTTCACCGACAAGGAATGGGGCTACGGCGACGAGGAACCCGCCATCTTCAACCCCACGGACTTCGATGCCGACCAGATCGTCGGAACCTGCGCCGACGCCGGCATGAAGGCCCTCATCCTCACCTGCAAGCATCACGACGGCTTCTGTCTCTGGCCCAGCGACTACACCGAGCACGATGTCGCGGCGAGCCCGTTCCGCGCGGGCAAGGGCGACGTCGTCAGGGAACTCAGCGAAGCGTGTCGACGGCACGGGTTGAAGTTCGGCGTCTACCTCTCACCCTGGGATCGCAACCACGCGGACTACGGTGAGCCGGAGTACATTTCCTACTACCGCAGCCAGCTTCGAGAACTGCTCAGCAACTACGGTCCGATCTTCGAGGTCTGGTGGGACGGCGCCAACGGCGGCGACGGGTACTACGGCGGCGCCCGCGAGACGCGCCGCATCGACCGCTCGACCTACTACGACTGGCCCGCGACGACCAGGATCGTGCGCGAGCTGCAACCCGACGCGGTGATCTTCCACGACGCCGGCGACGTGCGCTGGGTCGGCAACGAACACGGCGTCGCCGGCGACCCCTGCTGGGCCACGCACACGCCCGCGCCCGCCCAGGGTGAGACGATCGTCGGCCCGGGGACGGTCGAGTACCGTGACAGTCCGACCGGCACGCGCGGCGGCGCGCGCTGGATGCCGGCTGAGTGCGACGTGTCGATCCGCCCTGGCTGGTTCTATCATTCAAGCCAGGACGAGCAGGTAAAGACGCCGCAGCAACTGGTGGATCTGTACTACGCCTCGGTGGGACGCGGGGCGTCACTCCTGCTGAACGTGCCGCCCGACCGGCGCGGGCGCATTCACGAGAACGATGTCGCCGCCTTGCGCGGCTTCCGGGCCAGGCTCGACGCCACCTTCGACGAGGATCTGGCGCAGTCCGCGACGCTGAGCGCCAGCAACGTGCGCGGCGGCGACGCACGATTCGCGCCCGCAAGATTGCTCGATGCAGAAGGCGACACCTACTGGGCCAGCGATGACGAGGTGACTACGCCCGAACTCGTGCTGCGCTGGCAGGAGCCAGTGACGTTCAACGTCGTGAGCCTGCGCGAGCACCTGCCGCTGGGCCAGCGCGTGACGGCATGGGCGCTCGACCGCTGGGATGGTGGCGCCTGGATCCAATTCGCAGCAGGAGAGGCGATTGGAGCGAGACGCCTGTGGCGCGGCGAGCATGTCACGACGAAGCGCTTGCGCCTGCGCATCACGGAAGCGCCGGTTTGCCCCGCCCTCAGCGAGATCGCGATCTACGCCGAGCCGTGAAACTGAAAGCACGGTGTCCCCGGCTTCTCTGCGCCTGCGTGCGCGTCCTCAGGTTTCGCACCGGCCAGGTTCGGCCGGCAGTGTCAGGAAGAACGTGCTGCCCTGACCCGGTTCGCTGTGTACGCCGACGCTGCCGCCATGCGCTTCCACGACGCGGCGAACGATCGACAGCCCCAGCCCCGTTCCTTCCGCCTGGGCCGCCTTGCCCTTGCGGATGCGCACGAACTCGTTGAAGAGGCGCTGCTGGTCGTGCGCCGAGATGCCGATCCCAGTGTCCTCCACCTCGACCACCGCCACGCCCTCCCGGCCGAGGCAGCGCACGCGAATCCGCCCGCCGCTCGGCGTGTACTTGATGGCGTTGGTGATGTAGTTGAGCAGTGCCTCGCGCAAGAGCCGCGGCACGCCCCGCACAATCGGCGGCCGGCCGTCGCCCCCGGCTTCGAGCGTGAGCGTGTGGCCGTGCTGCGCCGCCAGGTCCTGGTTTTCCTCGACCACTTCCCGCGACAGGTGCAGCAGATCGACGTTCTCCGCCTGGTCACGCAGGTCCGCATGTTCGAGCGACGCCAGCATCTGCAGATCGAGCAGGAAGCGGTCCAGCCCGCCCAGTCGGGTCAGGCTGCGGTCGACCCATTCCTTCTGCTTGGGCGCAAGCTCGCCCACAAGGCCCGACCGCAGGTTGCCGAGCAGCCCGGAGACCGCGGCGACGGGCGTTTTGAGATCGTGCAGAGCGATGTGCAGGAAATCGCGGCGCATGCTGGAGAGCCGATCCAGTTCCGCATACGCCCGCCGCAGTTCGCGTTCGTCGCGGCGCAGCATGCCCGTGAGCCCGATCATGAGAAAGAACGTCAGGCCGAAAAGCATGCCGTAGACGACGAGCACGGTGAGCGCGAAGCGGCCATCCATCTCGCACGGTCCCGCCACGGCGCCGATCGGGGTGTTGGAGGGAATGAGGTGCAGCCACTCGCTGATGACCAGCCCGGAGAGCAGGGCGTAGGCGAGCGCGAGGCTGAGCCAGGCGTCGCTGCGCGGCAGCAGGATGCAACTGAGGATGATGTGCAGCAGGTAGAACGCGAGAAAGGGCGAGCGCGCCCCGCCCACCAGCCAGATCGCCACCGTCAGCGACACGAAGTCAAGCGCGATGGTGGCGTACATGACATTGCTGAGAAAGCGATACGCGCTCGCCGAACGCTCGGGCGTGCGATAGGCGCGGGAGATGAACCAGGCGACGGCGTTGTAGGCGGCGATGGCAAAGGCGACGCCCACCAGGGCCCGCACGTTCAGCGCCTCGATGCCGACAACGTCGCTGGCGAAGTACGCGCCCACCACGATCGTCAACGCCACCACCAGACGCACCCAGGTGTGCAGGTAGAGGCGGCTGCCCAGCAGGCGCGTGAACGAGAGTTGCGGCCAGTCTTCACCGACCGCGCTGTCGAGCGAGCTGGCGGGCATCACCTTGTGCTGCGGTGTCATCATCCGCGCGTGCGCCTCCGGGGCTGTGAAGCGCTTTGATTATAGAGCGGATGCCCCCGTGCAGGCCGCGTCCAGGGATCGGTACGACGAATCCGCGGCGCCTCGTCAGAAAAGCGGATAGCGCCCCGGGAACCGCCGCAGCAGCCAGCGGCGTTCGTAAGTGGTCCAATGTTCGTAGCCCATTTCCTCAAGCAGGTCGATACGATCCTCGTAGAGATCGTGCTCGAGCTTTCTGCCGCTGATGCGATCGTTGATCATCTTGAGCGCCAGGCCTTTGCGATCGCGAATCCGCGCATCGGTGAAACGCAGGTCGAAGCAGCAGTCGTCCTCCCAGTCGGCCCATCTCTTCAGATCGGCGAGGGCTGCCTCATAGGCGGCGAACGCTTCGCCAGCCGTCGAGCCGTCCAGTTGATCCTGAAGGATTGCGGCGCGGACTTTGAGCGCCTCGATGAGAGCCTGGCGCTCCTGTTGGCGTTCCTCGGCCAGGCGCCTCTCCTCCGGCGTCTGCGGATCGTGGTTCACCCCGAAGTACGCCGCCAGCTCCCCTTGGTCGATGGACTCGATGATGTCGCGCGCCGCGGCAAGCTTGACCTCGTCCTCGACGTCGACGCGATCCTTCAGGTAGTCGAGGCGCAACTGGAGCAGCGGCAGGTGGGCCGGCCACGCTTCGAGGAATGCGGCGAACTCCGTGTCGATCGCCTGGGGATCACCGTCTTGGGGGATCTGCTCGCGCAGCGCCTCGAGGCGCTCGTCGCGCATCTCTTCCTCCGCGGTCGGCTCCTCCGCTTCCGCCTTCGCGCCGTGCGGCTCGTCCTGCGGCGCGGGCTGGGCGGCGGGCAGGTACACCAGGAGGAATCCGCCCGGCCTGTGCCCCGCGCCCGCCTCGGCCGGCGAACGTTCGCCCAGCGTCAGCGTCCCGACGAGCACGTCGCCGTCGCGCAGACTTCCCGGAGCGGCGTCTCGCTGAGGAACGTGCACGTAAACGCGCTTGCGCTGTCCGGGCTCGAACGTCGCCGAGACGCCGCCACCGCGGGCATTGTGGGCGGCATCTGGATCGGC
>CAZZPX010000069.1:5300-10245 GCA_964655955.1 uncultured Phycisphaerales bacterium
ACGCCGATCGGGCTGCCCAGCTTGATGTCGAGCGTGAGCGCGAGATCCTTGGCCGCCTCCAGTGCTGCCGGATCGTCGTGCCGCAGGTGATAGCGTACGACGTAGTCGCCCTTGTCGAGCGTCATGGTCTCCTTGTTGCCGGACTCGGCGCCGAGGTACTGCTTGTTTGCGTCGAAGACCATGTAGATCTGCGACTCGAAGAGATCCCAGGCGTGCGGCAGATCGCTGGCGCCCGGCCGGAACGCGACCGTCGCCTTCTCCTCCAGCGAGAACTCATAGGTGCTGACCATCTGATACAGCGGGCGACCATCCGGCAGAAGGTCGCGCTCGCCCCGGAGCGGCTCGATGCTTGATTCAACGGGGCCGACGGTGCGGCGCAGGTGCGTGAGGCTGCCGCTCGGGGCGATCTGCCGCCGATCCAGGCAGGCCACGATGTCGAGCGGCTCGACAGTGGACGCGGCGTCGATGACGAATGGCTGCGCGCCCGGCGTCAGGCCGTGAAACTCCACGCGAACCAGGAACTCGCCGGAACCAAGACTCGACCAATACTGCGCCGTGGCGATCTCGAGCGTGCCTCCGCCCTCCACGGCGATGCTGCGCAGCTCCCGCTGGCGGTCCTCAAAGGAGATGTAATGGTTGCTGTAGTGATCGTCGTACGGGCGATCGTCAAGCAGTTGCAGCGTCTGCAGCACCAGGAGACGATTCGTCTCTTCATCGAACCGCGTCACATGTATGTCCGCCCAGGTCGCCCCGTCGGGCACATCGAGGAACAGCCGCTCAATGCGGCCGGCTCGAGTGTCGACCACGCGCTCAAAGCTCCACCCATCCTCCGCGTGCACCTCCTGCGGGCGGACCACGGTGATGGGCACGCTGAAAACCGGCCCCATCTCGGGTGCGTCGACGTTGAAGCCGAGCACTTCAGCGAAGTGCGCGCCCGGCTCGAGATCAGTCGGATCGACGTGCACGCGGAAACGCTGCCCGCCGTGCATCAACCGCAGCGAATCGGAGACGGTGACCCAGTCGGCGGTCGGTTCGAGGCGAAGCTGCATTTCGTAGGCGACGCGCGCGCGCTTGGGCGCCTCCTCGC
Source organism: uncultured Phycisphaerales bacterium (assembly GCA_964655955.1). Taxonomy (GTDB): domain Bacteria; phylum Planctomycetota; class Phycisphaerae; order Phycisphaerales; family JAGLTS01; genus CAZZPX01. Next base: position 6,388 of record CAZZPX010000069.1, read on the forward strand.
GAAACTCCGGCCTGACGGTGACGCGCACCAGCATCGGCTCAGCGCTCTGGTAGGGCTCGCGCAGGTAGATGCCGCGAGCGCCCTCGAGTTCCTCCACGCTGATCTCGTAGCGCACCTGCTCGTCGAGCGCTGCGTCGAATTCGACGAGGTGCTCCCAGGCACGATCGACCTGCAGCATGCCCGGTCCCTGCGCGAAGACGTCGACGCCGGGAAGCACGCGAGCGGTATTCTGAATGGCGCGGCGAACGCTGTAGGGCGAGTAGTCGCGCTCCTCCGCCTTCAGGCCGGAGAGAAGCAGCGCCAGGCCGCCGCAGGCGTTGGGGGCGGCCATGGAGGTCCCGTTCATCAGCATGTTCTGCTGCAGCGACCAGGTGGGTACGGGCGAGATGGCCCCCCCGGGCGCTGCGATCGCGACGCCGAGCGCCCCGTCCACCGTCGGGCCGTTGCTCGTCCAGGTGTAGTTCACCTCCTCGTACGGCTGGCGGACGGAGTACTGGGCGCGCATCATTTGCGGCGACAGTACCGCGGCTACCGCGATGAGTGCTTCGACCGTGCCGCCCGGGCTGCCGATCGTGGAGAGGCAGGGTCCGGCGTTGCCGGCGCTGGAGACGAAGATCACGCCGTGCTCGTTGACGATCTCGCTGAGCAGCTTGTCCATGCGTCCCGCGTTGGCGTAGGCGCTGGGCCCGCCGTAGCTCATGTTGATCAGGTCGCAGTCGTTGTCCAGGACGGCGCGCAGGCCGCGGATCTCACCCGTGCCGACGGACGTGGAGCCGAGGCGCGTGTCGCCGATCTTCACGGACACGATCTGCGCCCCGGGCGCCATGCCGTTCAGTTCCGGGGCGTCCGGTCGGTAGGCGGCGACAATGCCCGCGACGTGCGTGCCGTGCGAGCCCGAGTCGACGACGATCGAGAGGATGCTGCCCTCGTCATAGATGTTGAGGACGAAGTTGAGCAGGTCTTCATCTCCGAAGGTTGCGTACTCGTGCTCGACGGCGTAGTTGGTCATCGCCCTCTCGTCGGCGAAGTCGCCGTCCTCATCGGTGTCCACAGCGCCGCGCCACACTTCCCCGTCGTGAAAGACGAGACAGTCGAAGATCGGACCGGGATCGTCATAGGCGTCCCACATCGCCTGGAGTTGATCGAGCTGCGTCTGGAGGCTCTCGCGCTGCGCTTGAGCTGCTTCGTCGAGATCTGCGCCCTCGTGCTCCGCGTCGAAGTCGACGAGCGCCTGGCGCGCCTCGGCGATGGCGAGGCGCTGGGTCTCCGCGAAGTCCTCGCGCCGTTCGCGCCGCAGACGCGGCACGAGTTCATCCGGGAAGAGTTCATACGCCGCCTTGATGCCCAGGCGGTACTCCCCACTGGGATTGTTCCAGTCGGGATCGGGCGTGAGCGTGCGGCCGGTGAGGCCCGTGAGCGTGCCCTCCGCGCCGATGCTGACCAGATCCGTGGTTTGGACGTCGCCGCTGCCGGTGGCGTCGACGATGTCCACGATCTTGGGTTCGCCGTGGGGCGTGGTGTGCAGGCCGAGCGCGCCCGGGTCCACGCCGGTGTCGAAGATGGCGACGGTCACGCCGCGGCCGTCGTACTGGGGATGCGCTTCGAGGAAGCGGTCCACGCCGGTCTCCGCCTTGGGCATGAGGGCAGAGGGGATGCGCTCGTTCACCGGCTTGTCCTGGGCCAGGATGCCTGGCGCGGGAGCGTGCTGACTCTGGTTGTCAGTGGGGGAGGGAGCGGCGCACGCGCTCAGGCCGAGCGCCGCACACAGCAGCAGAATTTGACGCATCGGGGGCACTCTTTCACTGCAAGGCAGCGTTGCGCCGGCCGCAAGGCACGTTGCGTCGCTGCGAGACCTGTCTTTCTTCGACCGCCGGGGCAGGCGGCGGTTGCGGTTCAGTCGTTCCCGGGCCTGCGAACGGTGACGTCCATGAGTTCGAAGCCCTCGGGGCTGCGCAGCCTGCACGCCGCCTCCCACCCGCCCGAGCCCTGCACGATCTTGAGCAGCAGGTGATTGGTTCCGGGCTGAAGCGTGACGATGGCGCTGTCTTCGTTGAGCGTGAGTCCGCGGAAGGCCATGTTGCTGTGCACCACGTCGCCGTTGAGCCAGACCTTGATGCCATCGTCGCTGCCGAACTGCAGGCGCGCCTGCTGCCGCCTGGGCGAGACGATCTGGGCGTAGAGATAGCCGGCGCAGTTGCTCGCCGGTTCGATCTTGTTGAGGTCGATGCGCCCGGGGGCCGCGATCGCGTCGGCCGGTACCTCGCGCCAGCCTGTGAATCCTTCCGACTCCGGCGGAAAGGCCGTGTCGAAGACGGCCTCGGCGCCGGCCTGCGGCCGGGTGTACGGTCCGGCGTAGACGAATGTCGTGATGAAGTTCCGCTGCCGCTGAATCGCATCCACGGTCTGGCCGATGCGGCGGCGCAGGGCTTCGTTCGCGGGTGCGTGCTCCATTGCCTGCTCCACGGACGCGAGGGCGCGGCGCTCATGCTCCGGGCCGATCGCCGTGGCGACCGCCAGGATCGTCTCGGTCGCCGCCGTCCGCAGCGTCGCATCGGCGAGGTAGCGTTCGGCCACGTCGAATACCGCCGGGTGCGGCACTTCCGCGAGGGCCGCCAGCACCCGGGCCGTCTGCTGCGGTGACTTGGCGTGCACCAGAAGACGCTGGAGCAGGCGCACGCTTTCGCTTGCCGGCCGCTCGTTGGGAAGAGACACGACGTTGATGTACCCCTCGAAGGCGAGCGCGCGATGATGCTCGCGACCGGAGGTGACGATGCTGAGCAGTTCCTCGGCGGAGGAGGCGTCGCGCCAATTGGCGAGCGCCCGCAAGCCCGCGTCGGCGGCGGGGCCGTCAGAAACAGCGTAGAAGCCGCGCACCGCCTCCAGCGCCGCGTTCCCTCCCAGGGCGCTGAGCACGCGCAACACCTCGCCGCGGGCCGGCGGCTGCGCGGTAGTCAGCGCTGCCGCCACGGACACAGCGCACGTCTCCGGTTCGCCGCCACGTTCACAGCAGGCGATCAAGGCATCACCCGCGGCCCGCGCTTCCGCATCGACGCTTGCGGCGAGAAGCAGGTCCAGGCAGGGGCCCGCCTGCTCCGCTGCGCCCAGGGTTGCGATGACGTCGTATGCCGCGAGCCGTACCTCCGTGCTCGCGTCGTTCGCCGCGAGATCGATGAGTTCGTCAAGGCTGCCGGTGGCGCGGCGTGTGCCGAGGATCCGCACGAGATCCGCCCGGCCGGACGCATCCGCCGAGTCCAGCGCGGCGACGATGGCCGCGTCGATCTCCTCGCCGCGCAAGCCCTCGAGGCTCGCGCGCGCTTCGGGCGAGCCTTGTTCGATGAGTTGCACGAGCAGCGGCACGGTGTCGGCGTCGCCCAGTGCGCCAAGGGCACGGATCGCCGCCTTCTTGACCCCGGGATTGCCCGCATCCACGCGCTTGCCGATCACACGCAGCGCGCCGCGATCACCACGCTCGGCGAGCGCGTCGATGAGCGCCGCCTGGGAGCGGAAGGGCAGGTCGGCGAGTTGAATGGCGATGATGCGCGTGACCGTGCCGTCGCCGATCTCCTGTATGAGCCGCAGCGACGTCTGCCGCATCACGCCGTCCTCGCCGTTGATGTTCTTGATAAGCGTCGGTATGGTTTTGAGCGGCTCGGTCATGGCGAGTCCGCGCAGCCCCGCCAGCCGATGCTTCTCCGCCATCGTGGGGTTGTGCAGGCGCGTGTAGATCTTCGCCGCCTGCTCGAGATTGCCCTCCTCGACAAGTGACTCGGCGCATCGCGCCATCGCCAGGTAGCACGCCTCGAGCAACTCGTCCGATTGCGTCTGCCTGCCGAGATTCGCGAGGTGCACCAGCGCATC
>CAZZPX010000070.1:0-10210 GCA_964655955.1 uncultured Phycisphaerales bacterium
GCCCGCAGCGCGATCGCGCCGTGCTCGAGCGACTCGTGCAGGCTGGGGCTGATCCGCATGCCGTGACGGAACACGGCTACAACGCAATTCGCGCCGCGATCGATGTCGACTTCGAGGCCAATGCGGGAGATTCAGTCCGCTCAGTACTCACCTATCTCAAAGTACTCGGCGTCGATATCGAGCATCGCAACAACGCCGATCACACACCATTGGCGCGGGCGATCTGGTGGGGAACTGACGTCGAGGTGCAAGTGCTGGCCGAACTCGGTGCCGACGTTGACGCGACAGGGCCGGCGCAGGCATGCTGCCATAGCGCCTGCGATTGGGAAGAGTTGCCGCTCATTCTCGCCGCGATCTCCGCTGCAACCAGACAGGACGCCGAGCTGGAGGCGCTTATCGCTGCGGGAATTCGCCTCGACCTCGTGAACGGGGAAGGGCTTTCTCCGCTCGAACACGCCCAAACTCGTCTTGCCGATCTCGAGATCGAGGACGACCATTCGGAGTGGGCGCGCCAGCGGCTTGATGCCGCTCGAACCTGCGTTTCTATTCTGCAAGCAGTAGCGCAGGAGCCATCGTAGTCAGGCGACCTATCGGTGTTCGCACGGGCAGCCGCGATTTGACGCAACAGGCGTGCTCGCCGCCTGGTCGACGAACACGCCTTGAGGAAGAGGTCTCACGAATCGGCGATGTGCGGGTGCCGCGGTGGGCGACGGACGCAGCCAAGGCGACCGCAACTGATCCCCCGAGCCCTGCTCTCAACTCGCTGCCGCACAGCCTCGTCGCTGCCCTGATGCGACCTTAGAAGTTGCGCCAGACGACGCGCACGCGCTCCTGGAATTCAGGCTCAGCCCAATATCGCTGTGAGACGCCGCTGACGTTTTCGACGTGGGCGTCGTGGAAGCCGACGTTGCCCGAATCCGCCGGGTGACGGTTGGCGACCAGGTTCGACGTGCCGGGCAGCGGCGGAAAGTCGCTCCAGGCGCTGTCTTCGAGCACGAAGACACTGTTGTCGAGATGAGACATCTCATCTTCTTCCACGATATCGGCACACAGCGAGGGAGTGAGCAAGCGATCCACCCGCAGAAAGCGCAGTTCATGCGATTCCGCGAGTCCGCCCTCGGTGACGTAGACGCGGCCGACCTTCTCGATGTAATCCGCGGGCTTCCAGGTGGAGCCGGGGTTGAACCAGACGCGCGAATATGTAGCGCCGACGGCCGTCGGGTCTTCATCCGGCGTGAGCATGTTGCCGAAGCGCCCATGCATCTCGTCATCACCGCCTGTAGCGGAGTAGCGTACGCGCGGATCCGCGGCGCAGGTGAAGACCTTGGGATCGCCAATGTACTTCTCGAAGAAGCCGTTCATGATCTTCGCCATCGCGCTCTCGACAGGGGCGGCGTCGCAGTCGAAGAGGCCGACCTCCGTGACCCAGCCGTTGTGCAGTTCCTGCCCTTCGACGCCGAGCCCGGGCATGACGTCGTAGTCCGCGATGTAGTTGTGATGCGCGGTCATGTACTGATCCATGTGCGCCATGCAGCGGGCGCTCTGTCCGGCCTGCTTCGCCCCGCGAAGCGCGGGCAGCAGCATGCCGATGAGCAGCGCGATGACCGCGATGACCACCAGCAGTTCGATCAGTGTGAACGCCTCCACCCGATGCCTCTCTCGTCTACTCGTCGCCATAGCCCCGTCTCCTTTCGGTTGTGCTGATCCCGCAAGATCGTCTCGGCCTGCACGCATCTGCACCGCCTACCCGTTGAGGTTCGTGTGACTTCCGGTGAGCGCGGTGTCCGCTCGCTACGCCTATCGCTTCGCAGGGGCGAACAAGGCGGATGCGTGTATTGCAGTCGCCCGACTGGAAATCGCGATGCGGGACTCCCGCGGCGAGAGACGCGAGGGCCCGGGCGTCCGCCGCGGCGCGCGCAAGAAGCTGCCGGGCAGCAGGTTGCGCCAACTCGCGGGCGCTCGGGGCGTCACACATGCATGTATGCGAATGAATTAGAAAGTTGCGGGAATCGAGCGCACAACCGCCCCGGCGCGCGGGTCGGCGCGCCGGGGCGTGAATTCGGAGAGGTCGCGCCCGGGTTGTCGCGGCTCAGCGGCGTCGCCGCACGATCAGTCCAGCCGTGCCCAGCAGCGCCAGCGAGGCGGGAGCCGGAACAAGGCGGATCTCCAGTGTGAGCTGCGGTCCTGCGCCGCCCTGGGCAAGCAGTTCCCCCAGCGTGCCCCATGCAGCGGTGGTCTCGATGAAGATGTAGAACGTGCCGCTCGTGAGGTTGGCGTTGAGGGGCAGTTGCTGGAACGAATCACCGCTGAAGGAGAGGTCGCTGAGCCTCGCCTGCCCCTCGACGCCGGGCAGCACGGGCGAGTTGGAGCGGTCGGTGAGTTCGAGCAACCCGATGGAGCCGGAGATGGTCTCGCCGAAGGCATCAGTGAGTGTGAAATCGAACTCGCGCCCGGGGATGCCCTGGAAGGTCGCGACGTCGCCGGGGCCGAATCCGCTCTGCCCCCGGTCGGAGAAGCCAAACAACTCCGCTTCGAGAGTAAGCGCTGCACCGCCCACGCCGTACGTTCCGAGTTCCGTCTCCGTGTCCAGGCGCTGGACACGGAAGGAATTTCCATCGAGGTCATCCATCCGGAAGACGCCCTGGTCGATGTCGCCGTCGTAGTTCATGTAGGTGCCCAGCGTCGTGTCGTAGACGAACTGCGCATGGGTCGCGGGCGCAACGCCTGCGAGCGCCATGGCGCAGAACAACGCCTGGTGTCGATTGCTCATGGATCTGACTCCTCTGCCTCTGGTTGATCGCCCTGTGCTTGGCGATATGGGCGGTGGTTTCCAACAGTGCGACCGGCGGTGCATCCGGCCTCGCGACAACTATGCGCGCCCTGCGCGACGGACGCAAGTTAAATGCGGGCGAATGGCGCGCGCAACCCACAATTGCGGTTTTTCCCTATTCGGAGCTGGCGACTCGCACTCAGGTCCGCGGTGTGGAGTGCTCTGCGAATTCGTCCTACTCGCCTTCCTCTTCGCTCAATCCCGACTTAATGATCTCCTCCAGCACGACGGTGGCGTAGGAACCGCGCGGCAGTTCGAAGCGGCACTTGATGTACGGACCGAGTTCGTCCTCGCCCGCTTCGGCGGTGGGAGAATAGATGGGCACGAAGAGCGGGCGTCGCTGGCCGAGTCGCGCCGCGTCGTCGACAAGCGCGCACGTGGTGAAGTCGTCGAGCGTAACGCCCGCCTCATCGAGCGCCCGCCTCTCGAGTTCGCCGATCACGCCGTCCGGAACGATCATGTTCGGCCCCCAGAGCGGCCCGCTGGGAACGATCTCCAGGCGCTCCTCACGCGCCCGCAGCGCCGCCTCATCCTCCTGCGGCGTGACGCGAAAGACCGAGCCGTTGTCGTGCCGAAAGGCGAGATCGCCTTCCTGCAGCCGCGTGCGTCCGATCTTGAGCCTGGCGTGCAGGACCTGGTTGAAGAGGCGCGACTGGAAGCTCGAGACGAGAAAGCGGCGCGAAGAGTCGTGGATCGCTCGCACGGCCTCGAAGGGGGTCTTGCCCTGCTTCATGGCCCGCAAGACGTCGCGCTCGGCGAGGTTGGCGCGGGGCATGAGTTCGAGCGAACGATCGTAGTTGCCCTTGGCGAAGGCCTCGTGCGCGCGGCGTTGCCGGGGAGAGTCGAAGTCCTCCACGCCCAGCATCGCCTGGAGAAACCCCTCCGCGTCATTCTTGAGCAGGAGCCTGCCGAGTTCATCGGAGCGGCGGCGCGTGCCGAAGCGCTGTTCGCCGAAGCGGTTGGGCACGCCGCTGCCGGCGAGGCGTTCGAGCACCTGCTGCGCGTCGTGCAGCCGGGCGGGATCGACGTCGCGGATGTAGATGATGAAGCGGTTACCGCGCAGGTGCCCGCGTCGCAGCTTGTTGCCGTGACGAGCGCTGTGCAGCACCTCGACGCCGGGCACCGTGAGCGGGCCGAATTGCGTCTCATCCTGCCCGGGCAGATAGACGCTGAGGCGCTGGCGGGTGATGGCGTGCTTGTCCTTGAGGCCGGCGTAACCCACGGCGGAGCGTTTGACGGAGAAGTGCCGGGCAACGCTCTGCACGACCTCGAGCGTCCCCTTGCCGCGTTTCTCGATGAAGAGATAGAGGTGCTCGCCCGAGCCGGACGGCTCGTAGGCGGGGATCTCCTCGACGAAGAAATCCTCGGGGCGGGCCTTGATGCGCCCCGCGACGGGCGGGATATCAGGAGTGGCGTAGACGATGTCGGTCGTCATCGATCGGTCAACATCTGTTCTCTGTGCAGACGGCTCACGAGGCGCCGACCGTCGGCGACCTTCCTCCTACAGTACCGCTTCCGCCAGGACGCGTTCCGCGACGTAGATCGGCACGTTCTCGGCGATGCCGAGGGCGATCGCGTCGGACGGACGCGAGTCGATCTCGATCAGCTCGCCGTCCTTGCGCACGCGCAGGTTGGCGAAGAAGGTGTGGTCGGAGAGATCGTGGATGACGATCGACTCCAATTCCCCGCCCAGGGCTTCGATCACGGAGGCGAGCAGGTCGTGCGTCTGGGGGCGCGGCACGGGCTTGTTGCTCAGGCGGCGATCGATCGCCATCGCCTCGGGCAGGCCGATGACGATGGGGAACGAACGTTCGCCGTCCACCTCCCGGAGCTCGATGACCTGCATGTCATTGAGTTCCTGAATCAAGATGCGGGAGAGTTCCATTCGCACGTCCATGGTGGCGCCTCCGTTTCCCTATTTTCGGCCGCCCGACGGGCCCAGGCAACGCCGCTCTTCGCTTTGCGGCCGGCGGACGTGTCTTCGGCGATGGCCCACGGCGTCAGGTGCGCACCATCGTCCAGCTTGCCAGGGCGATGGGCAGCAGGACCAGCGTCGACAGCCACACGCCCCATGCCGCGGGCACCGGGTCCGTCACCAGCATCACCCCGAACACCGCGATCAGACCCGTCACCATCCCCACCGGCACCGCCTTGAGCGCCTGCACCGCCATGTTCCGGGGTTCGCGCACGAGGAAGAACGGGATCAGCACCAGCAGCACGAGCAGGTTGTTCACCATCAGGGCAAGGCGGCCCCAGCGCACCCGCTGCAGTTCGCTGCGCAGCTCCTGATCGATCACGCCGGACTCCGTCAGGATGCGGTCGATCTCCCGCCAGCTCAGCATCGAGCGCAGAGCCTGGCGCTTGCGAATGAGCAGAGCTGACGGATCGAGACTGGTGTCGATCCGCTCGACCGCTTCGGGTTTGGGCAGCGTGGGCAGGTCGGGCAGGCTCAGGTACTGGCGTCTGCCGCCTTCGAGAACCCAGCCGCGGCCGTCCCACACGGCGCTTTCCGCCGTCACCAGCGAGCGCATGAGTCTCTGGTCCGTGCGTTCGATCACCATGAGCCGGTTGAGCGTGCCCGTGCGATCGTCGAACCGGCGCGCGGAGAAGAGGCGGCCCTGGTCATCGGGGGTGAAGGGGAGGCGGAACGCTTCAAGGTTGCGCTCGCCGATCTCGGCATGCGAGCGCGCGATCAGGTGCTTGTAGCGCGGCACGACGGTTTCCTGGCTGAGAAGCTGGCAGGCGCAGAGCGCCAGGGCGGGCACCAGCACGGGCAGGGCGAGACGCGGCAGGCCCACGCCGCTCGCCAGCACCGCCGTCAGCTCCCGCTTGCGGGCCATCTGGCTGAAGGTGAAGCCCATGGCGGCGATGAGGACCGTGCCCAGGAGGAAGGTGATCAACCGCAGAAGCTGGGGCCCGTAGAAGTCGGCGGCAAGCCCGATCACGCCGATTGTCATCGCCACCGGGTCCAGATGCGCCTGGTCCTTGGGAATGTTCTGGGCGGCCGCGTGCAGTTCGACGAGCTTCTTCACGAAGCGATCGAGGTTGAGGAAGAGGTCGACCATCACCACGAGCGTGGAGAGCACGAGCAGCAGGATCGCGCAATTGACCAGGTACTGCCGGGCGATGTAGCGGTCGAGAATGTTCACGAATCCGGTCGCTCCTGCCTACTGCGGTTCGCGTTCGAGTTGCGGCAGCGCCAGCGGCCGCAACGCCAGGAACGCGAGAAACGCCACCACAGCCGCAGCGTAGCAGTCGGAGAGCCAGTGCGCCCCGGCGGCGATGCGGGAAAGCGCGCAGCCGGCCGCCAGCCCGAGCCAGAGCCAGCGGCCGCGGGGAAAGAAGAGACACGCCATCCACGCGGCCCCGAAGGAGACCGCGGCATGGCTCGAGGGAAAGGCGAGGTTGGACTGGTCGACGAAACCGTGCAGGAACGGCTTGAAGTAGATCTCGCCGTGGTGCGTTTCGGGTCGTTCCCGGCCGACGAGCATCTTGAGGAGCTCCGCCGCCAGTCCCGACGCGGCGGCGCACAGAACGATGTGCACGGCCGCGGGCAGATGCCGCCGCTCGATCAGGGTCAGGCCCGCCCCCAGCACGATCAGCGTGGGCAGGTATCCCGTGAGGCGAAACAGGTTGTGCAGGTCGGTGTGCTCGCGCGGCCAGCGCACGTGCCGATACACCACGCCATCCAGCGCCAGCGCCGCCAGGAAACCGGCGAGAAGCAGAGCCAGCAGAATCCCCAGCCGGGCCGGATCGTGGCGCAGCGGTCTCTGCGGACGGGCGAGAGCGGGCTCCTGGGTGCTCCGGTGGTTCATGCGACTCCAAGGGGCTTGATGTGACGCGAGGCGGCGCCGGCGGCGGCTCAATAAGTGCTGGCTCGACGCTGCGGGAAGCCACGATACCCGACGCCGATCTGCAGTTCCTGCTCCCTCACCACCTGGCCCTGCCGGACGAGGCGGAACGGTTCGCAGACGATGAGCTCGTCGAAGGCGTTCTCGCGCTCCCACTTCCACAGCGGTTCACCGATCAGCACCATCGTCTTTCCGCGCAGCGCCGGCTGGTCCAGGTCCATGTCAGGCCAGTGGTCGTGCTGCGCTTGTCGGCCCTGCAGGCGCGAGCTGGCTGAAAACACCGCGGGCCTGCCCCGGCAGTAGAAGCTGAGCTGGCTGGCCCGGCCATAGTGTCCGGCGATAGAAACGGTCTGCTCACCCAGCCGTGCTCCCAGGGCGTCGACCTCGGCGGCGAATGCCTCGGCGCCGATGAGGCGAGCGTGCGGAAAGACATACGGCAGAGGCAGCCCCACGGCGTTCAACGCCGCGACGGGCGCGTTCACCAGATCGGGCCGCAGCACGAGCACGAAGCCGATCGCGCCGTAACCGATCGCCCAATGCCAGGCCGCCCGATAGCGGCGGCGCAGCCTTGGAGCGGCGGCGGGCAGGCCGAGGTACCCCAGCCGATCCGCGACCAGCCAGGCGGCGAGCGGCAGGAGCGTCACGTACGCCGCCACCGGCCAGTTCCCTTCCACCTGGATGAAGAACGACGCCAGCGCGTAGAAGAGCAGCACCGGCAGGCCGCAACAGAGCAGGAACTGCCGGCCTGCGCGCAGGCGCTCGTCGGAGAAGCGGCGGCGGAGGCTCCAGAGGATCGCCGCCACGATGAGGGGCAGCAGCGTCACGCCCACCGCGCCAAGCTGCGTGCCGAGAAACTCGAGCCACCACCACGGCTGCCAGCGCAGCAGGTCGTTGCGCCCGCCGAGGTGCGCGTGCCCCAGCAGATGGCGGAAGGTGACCCAGTCGTGCCGCGCGTTCCAGATGAAGACGGGCGCGCTGGAAAGCGCCAGGCAGAGCGGAAAGAGCCAGAATGCGCCGCTGCGCCACGGCCGTCGCTGTCGCCGCCGCAGCCAGAGGTAGATGACGAGCCCGGGCAGCAGCAGGAGCGCGGTGTACTTCACCAGGAATGCCGCCCCCAGCGCGAACCCGGCAAGCGGCCAGGCCCAGCCGCGGCGCTCCTCCAGCGCCAGGTACACGAGCAGGCACGCCGCCGACCAGAAGGCGAGGTACGGGCCGTCGACCGTCATCAGCACGCCCAGGGCCGTCACGATCGGCACCAGGTGCAGGGCGAGCGTCGCCAGCAGCCCCAGGCGGTGGCTGCGCGTGATGCGCCAGGTGAGCAGATACGTGCACAGCCCCAGCCCCAGGGCGAAGAATGGCGCCGGCAGACGCACGCCCGCTTCGGTATCGCCGAGCAACGCCGTTCCCGCCGCGATGATCCAGGCGATGCCCGGCCCCTTGCTGTAATACGACCAGTCCAGGCGCTGCGACCAGAGCCAGTAGTGCGTCTCGTCCTCCAGCAGGTTCCACGGTGAAAACCAGAGCACGAACGCCAGCCGCACCGCCAGCACCGCCGCGAGCAGTCCCAGCGCCCCGAGGAGCGCTGCCCGGCCCCCCGGTCCGGCAGGCGCCGTGCCCGGCGGCGCCGGCTGCGCGACGGGCGCGGATTCTCTCGACGCGGCAGCCATCAGTGCTTGCGCACCTGCGAATAGACCAGCAGCCCCATCAGCCCCAGCCCCAGCACGCCGGACCACATCACCCCGCCTCCCGCGAGGATCGACTGGGAGTCCATCACCTGCTGGCCGGAACTGATCAGGATGATCGTCGCCAGCGCGGGAAGAAAGCTCCACATGTACACGACCAGCGGCAGCGCCGAACGCAGCCGAATCGCCATCGTCGCCCCCGTGAACAACATCACCAGGCAACTGAGCGCCATCGCTGCACGCTCGTGACGCTTGCTGGTGATCTCGCGGCGAAGGTGCGCGATCTCCTCGGCCAGCGCCGCGGCGTGCGGCACGATGAAACCGTCTCGCTCATACTTCGCATCGCTCGCCTCCGCCAGCAACTCGGGACTGGTCATGTCGAAGTACGCGCGGCTGGGATCGTCGCGCACTCGCAGACGCTTCCAGGCGTAGCTCTCCAGTTCATTGCGATCCTCCGGGTCGGAGAGATCGCGCACCGTCACCGGGCCGTCGAGATCCAGGTTCAGATACGCGCCCCGCTCCCGGCCGCGCCGGTAGTGATCCGGCGTGAGCTGCGCCGCCGGAGCTTCGTACTGCACGACGCCGGCGCTCCTGTCGTGACGCAGCACCACGACCGCGCCGCGCTGCGGGTCCGGCTCGATGCGCGGGCCGCTGTCCGTCCAGGTGAGATCCCTTCCAAAAACGCGCAGCTCGATCGGGTTCTGCGGGTCGTCGCTGACCAGCGTCGCCTCTCCGCCGCGCCGCAACTGCCGCATCACCTCGCGCGTGAGATGCCAGCGGCTGAGCGCCTGCGCCAGTTCGAGCCCGAGTTCGCGAATCTCGGGATACAGGTCCGGGTTGGCATGCACCGCGGCCAGCCCCTCCCAGGTCTCGAACTTGGGGTCGTGCCTGATGCGGCTGGGCACCCGCCAGACCGGCTCGAGCGACTCGACAAAGAGCAACTCGCTGCTTTCCGCCTGCGCGAAGCGCCCCGCCCCCTCGTCGATGTGCAACGCGATCACCGCCTCGTCCGCCATGCCGTACAACCTCGCAAAGGCGCGACGAGCCGTGTAGACCAGCGGCTTCTCCTCGTTGCGGCCCACGTCGGCGACCGCCAGGCCCAGCAGCGTGATCTGGTCGAACGCGCCCGTTTCGGGATCCGGGCCGTGGCTGATCGCCTCGTCCGCGTAGATCGACAGGCCCTCGAACTGCACCCCGTCGCCGCGGTTGATGGCGCTGACCAGCACCGTGCCGACATCCGCCTGCAGCATGCGCTCCATGCGCCGCATCACGCCGGGCACGAGTTCGTGCGAGACGAGCAGCAGCGCCGCCGTGAGCAGCACGCCCAGGAAGAGCGCCGGGCCGAGGATCGTGCGGTAGCTCACGCCCGAGGCGACAGCGGCGAGCAGCTCGTTGTCCGAGGCCAGCCGGTGGTATGACAGCGTCGCCGCGAACCCCGCCGCAAAGGGGGCGGCGAAGGGCAGCATGGGCACCACGCCCAGCGTCAGGTAGCCGAGCAGGTCCGGCACGGAAAGCTTGCCCTCGCTGATCGGCTCGACCGCAGCCGCGAAGGCGATGATCCACACCAGCACGAAGGTGGTGAGCAGGAACAGCCGCAGCAGTTCCCGCCCGACATACAGATAGAGCACCAGCGGCAGTCGCATCCGCCCCATCCTAACTGACCGCCCCCGCCCCCGCCCCATCCCGGCGCGCCGGGAGACACGACGCGGCGTGCCTCTTCACATCCCGCCCGCAGCGCAGCCGCGCCACTGACCCGTCGGGTGAGACGCCCGCGCCAGCTGCCGCCACTCAGCGCCTGCCTGCTAGATCTCCCCGAAAACTGCGTGCACGGCATACCCCTTACGCCG
>CAZZPX010000071.1:0-9611 GCA_964655955.1 uncultured Phycisphaerales bacterium
TCAGAAGCCCGTGGAGTTCCGTCTGCAGCCCACGCTGGGGGCTACGTCCGCACGGGTGCAGGTGCTCGACGTCGTCAGCGGGGCGGCGATAAACTCGGCTCAGGTGACTCTGGCCGAGGCGTGGCCCCTCGGCGTACTCGCACAAGAAGCAACTGATACGGAGGGAATCGCGAATCTTTCGCGGATCGTGCTCGGCCGACTCAACTGGACCGGAGCGGAAAGCCGGCTGTCGGCGGGAAGCGGTGCAGCGACCATCCGCATCGAAGCGGAGGGATACGAATCGAGGACCGTGCCTGTGCCGTTCCGCATCGCGGGGACGATCCCGGTCAGTCTCAATCCGTTGGACGAGACGAAGGAGCGCGAGCCCAACAACGACCTGAGTTCCGCAACCGAGATTCGCTTCGGGGCGCCCGTGGTCTTCTCGATTCCCGAGAACGGCGATCAGGACTTTTTCCGCTTTCGACTCGACACGCCGGCACGGGTCCGCCTCGTCGTCGGGCCGGACAACCCGCTCTGGCTGCGCACGCGCGTGCTCACCGCGACTGGTGACGTGCTTGTCGAACGCGCGAGCAACGCAGGCGCTGACAACGTGCAGGAAGTGGACGTGGCGGCGGGTGATTACTTCCTGGCGGTGCAGCAGTACTACAACAACCAGTCCAGCCTCGCTCCGATGACCCTGCTGGCGACGCGGACGACCGCGCCCGATCCGCTCGAACCGAACGACGCGCCACTGGCGGCGCGACAGCTCCAGCCGGGAAGCGAAGCGCGCGGCTGCGTCTTCCCCAGGGGCGATCGTGATTATTTTGCCTTCACGCTGAAACGGCCGGGCGCCGTCCGCCTCACGATGCCGCCCGTCGATCTGTGGCGGCGTCTGCTCCTCTTCGACGAGTCCGGCACCGAGATCGCGACGACGGCTGCGGATCGCAACAAGCCCCTGGAGTTCGTGCGCGAACTCGCGTCCGGCCGGTACACGATCTGCGTGCGGCAGTACTACGACAACGACGTCTGCCTCGATCCTTACACGCTGCGCCTGGAAGTGCAGGAGGACGACTGGGTCGATGATCCAGCGGAGGAGCCGTCGGCGCCGTTGCGGGCGGTACGACCGCTGGCACTCGGCGACATCGCCGGGACCACGATCCATCCCGTCGGCGACATCGACCGGTATGCCGTGTCATTGCCTGAGGCAGGTGTGCTGCACGCACGCTTGCGCACTTCCGTCTGGTCCAGGTTGCGCCTGCGAGCACGGGATGGACGCCTGCTGACCGAGACGAACGCCGAAGTGGATCGCTTGTGCGAGTTGAGCTGGCACTGCCAGGAGCCGCAGGGCGTCGTGCTCGAGGTGCGCTCGTACTACGACAATAGGTCGGCTCCGACTCCCTACATCCTCTCGACGTGGTGGGAGCCTGCTGATGAAGTCGACGTGCTGCACCGCAACGAGAGCACCATCGACGCCGTGCCGTGGACAATCGGCGAGACGCTGCGCGGCTCGACGCACCCGGTCGGCGACGCCGACCTCTACCAGGTGCATGTCGATCATCCGGGCTACCTGCACCTGGACGGCATCTCGCCCGTCTGGTGTCGCATGCGAGTCTTGAGTGCCGACGGGAATGTAATCGCCGAGCGTGCCAGCGATGCGAACAAGCCGCTCTCCCTGGTAACTCCCGTGCTCACGGGTGAGCACTTCGTCTCCATCCGGCAGTACTACGACAACCAGTCGAGCGCCCTCCCTTACGAGTTCGCCACGCGCCTGGAGCGCGCCGAGACGATCGAGCGCGAGCCGCTGGCGATGGATCCGCCTCGACTGCTGAAGCTGGGCGAGGCCCAGCCGCTGCAGATCGACCAGCACGGTGATCGCGACCGCTTTGTCTTCGACATTCCCGCCGAGACGGACTTCCACATCAAGCTCAAGCCGACCGTGTGGACGCGCATTGAAGTCATCGACGAGACAACCGGCAACGTGGTGCACAGCACCAGCACCGATCGCCACGTGGAACGCGTCTGCAGTTTGCACGCCGAGCGCTCGACGCGCTATCGCCTCGAACTGTCGCAGTACTACAACAATGATGCTTCGCTCAACCCCGGTTGGATCGTGGTGGATACGCAGGCGAGCCCCCTTCTCGGCGGGGCCATCGAGTTCGATGTCGACCGCACCGATCCCACCAACGTGACGTTCACGCTGCAAGCCGTCGACGGTTACGCAGCGCCGGCGCAGGCTGCCCTCGATGCCGACGGCGATGGCGACACGGACGTACAACTCACGCCCGGGGCCCCGGCGGCATTCCGCTACGCTGCCCCCGGACATTACCCAGCCTCGGCGCGGCTGACAGGCGCCGACGGCGCCGTCAGTCTCGCACGCGTATGGGTGGATGCAGTAGGCGTACTACCGCGTGAAGGCGTGCAGGTCGTACTGCTGCAACCTGCCGCCGGTGCGCGCATTGAAGTGGCGGAGCCCTGCCGCGCTCACGCCGTCAGCTACACGGGCGCGTCGATTCGTCGCGTCGACTTCGCAGTGAATGGCACCGTAGTCGCGACCACGTACGCCAAGCCGTACGAAGCCAACCTGCCCTGGGCGGAGTTGGCAGCCGGCGAGCACACGCTCACCGTAACCGCCTACGACGCCAGCGGGGCGGCCGGCAGCAGCGAGCGCACGATCCAGCGATCGGAGTACTACGGCTTGACACCAGCGGATGGCGCGATCATCACCGGCGACGATGTCGCGGTGCGCTGGTCCGGCACGCGCGCCGGCCGGGCCGAGGTGCGCTACCGCGAGGTCGGAAGCGACGCCTGGCAAGTGCAGTCGGGTGAGCGCGCCCGGGATCGGCGCATCGTTCTGCGCGATCTGGAGCCGGACCGCCAGTACGAGATCCAACCTCTGGGCGATGGCGAACCGGGGCCCATTCGTACGATCAAGCGGGTGCGGGGGTTGGCGTTCGGCCGAGATCGCTACGCAGCCAGCATCGAGCGCGACTACGACCAGCGCCTGGGCGTCTCCGTGCGCAACAACGGCGACGAGCCGCTGCGCGTGAAACTCGAATGCGGTGAGCCGGCGGCGGCGAGTGAACTCCTGGTCGGCTTTGTCGGCGAAGGCTCAGAGGGCGTGCCCATCGACCTTGAGCCCGGCGAAGAGCGGGACTTCATGCTCGGCATCAGCGCTCAGGACGCCATGCAGCCAAGGATCACCTTCCCGATTCGCATTACCTCGGACACCGGCTATGCCGACGAAGCGGAGGTCGTGCTCGATGTCAATCTGCCCGAGGTGAAGCTGCGCTGGGAGGAAGTCGCCTTCGAGGCAGCCGATCTGTCGCGAGAGCTTCTGCTGCATAACGAGGGTGACGGGCTCACGGACCTGGCGCTCTTCACCGACAGCGAGGACTTCTACCTCAGCCCGCAGATCGAACACGGTGTGCTGCCAGCGGGAGAAGCGGTGCGCGTGCAGGTGAAGCCGCGCCTCTATGAGGGCTTCTCGGAGGCGGCTGGAAGGATCACCGCGTCCGCCGTCGCCACAACCTGCGCACACGACGTCGAACTGCGGCTGTCGGATGGGATGCAGGTGCACGGCGTACAACTCATCGCCGGAGCCGGGGCGCTGGACGAGAACGCCGCGTTTGAGGAGAACCTGATGGCCGCTCGCGCCATGGCGGGCGCGTATCTCAATCCTGACGCGGTCGACTGGTCGCAGTGGAGCGATCCGGTCGACTCGGATGACGACGGCAAGCTCGACCGCTGGAGCATCGACGACCGTCACGAGGGCATCCTCTGGGTCGGCGACGACACGGACGACGACGGCGAGATCGACTTCGTCCACGCTGACATCGGCGGCGACGGTCAGTATGACTACTCCGCCTTCAGAGTCGAGGACGGCTGGGAGGAAACGAACCTCGTGGAGGCGTTCCTCGAGATCGGCTTCAGCCTCCCCTGGCGCCGCGACGCGTACGAGAAGCACGATGTCGATATTGTGATGAACGGCGTCGTCGTCGCCTCCATGCGCGACCAGGTGCCGGAAGGCAACTACACCTTCCGCCTCCCCCCCACCGCCATTCGATTCAACGATGCAGGCGCTCCGGCGGGCAACCAGATCGAGATTGAGTCCAAGCATCTGCGCGGCGGACATTACGTCGTGAGCAGCGACTTTCGCATCAAGACGCGCCTGACCGGCACGCGCGTGTGGGTCGTCGCCGACTCTTCCGAGGCCGCACGCCAGGCCGTCACGGCAGACGAGGACCTGATCCTGGAAGGGCCGGACTACTCTGTCTCGTCCGCCGAACTGCAGCTGCGCGGCGAGCGCCGCAAGGGCGCAACGCTGGAACTGCTGGCGCCCGTACGCAATGTGGGCGCTTCGCGCACCAACGCTGTGGCCGTGGCGCTTGTGAAGGAACTGGGCGGCGGCCGGACGCTCGAACTTGATCGCCTCTACCTCGAAGATGTGCCGCTCATCGGCGCCAGCATTGCGCGCCTGACGTGGGCCGCCTCGCCGGGTAACCACGCCCTCCGGCTCATCGTCGACCCGGACGGTGAGACCGGCGACAGCAATCTGGAGAACAACTGGGCGGCCATCGCCTGCGAGATTGCAGGCGATGACGCCGAGCCGCAGGTGAGAATCATCTCGCCGGCGGCGGACGCCACGTGTACGGACTCGGTCGTCGCAGTCGAGGTGGAAGCTCTGGATGACAGCGACGTGGCGCTCGTCCAGATCACCGTCGATGGCGGCATGGCCGAGACCCTGTCCCCGCTGCCCGAGGCCAACCGCTTCGCCGGGCGAGTGCTGCTGCAACCTGGCTGGCACAAACTGACAGCGAGCGTGACGGACGGCAGCGGCAACACAACAAGCGCCAGCGCCGGCGTCACTGTCGAAGCGCCCGGGCCCGGCATCGCCATCACCAGCCCCGACGAGGGCGCGGAGATCGATGCGCGCGCCGTCACGGTCGCCGTCACCACGGAAGGGCAGCCCTCCCTCATTGCCGGCCGCGTCAACGGCGGCCCCTGGGTCACCGCCAGGCCCGACAACGAAACAGGTGAGATTGAACTCGAGCTTGAGTTTGGTGCAGCCAACATTGAAGTCATGGCGGTGAATGAGCGCGGCGTACGCGCCACTGCCAGCCGCCGCATCGACTGCATTGCTCAACCCGAGGACGAGGACGAGGAGCAAGAGGAGGAAGATGAAGAGCAAGAGGAGCAACCCGAAGCCGACGGCGACGCGGAAGCCCAAGCGGACGAGGCTCCCGACGGAACGATCGATGTGGACGGCGTGGGCCCGGTGAATGTGCTGGGGCCGCCGAGCGCGCCCATCCCGCCTGCCCCGGCGACGCGGCGTCAGCCAAAGGCGCCTGCGGGCGATACAGGCGCCGACACCGACTCCGGCAGCGCCCCTCCAGCCGAGGATTCGTCTGACGCAGCGCCCGTTGGCTCCGCCCCGGCAACAGAGGCGCAGCCGCCGACCTTGCCGCCCGCCCTCGATCGACCCCCGCTGCCTGAAGACGAAGCAGACGAAGAAGCAGCGCCTGACGACGACGCCAGCGATGAAGGTGACGAGGCCCCGCCCGCCGTGGGCAAGCAGCGGCCGACCGAAGCGGCGACTCCTGGCGGCGCCCCCCGCGCCACCTCGCCGCAGCCCCGCCCCGCTCCGCGCCGCCCGCTCGGCGGCTTCATCGGCGCCCAGGCGCGCAAATCGGACTGGTACTGCACGAACCGCCCCAAGGTGAAACTCAAGTTCCGCCTACCGGACGAACTCATGCGCAAGAAGCTCCCCAAGCCGGGGACGCCCGAGTTCGACGCCATGATGGTGCGCCTGCTCACCGACATGCGCATGCGCGGCTACAAGATGGACAAGCTCGAACAGTTCCACAGGGGGCTGCTCAAACGCATCCGGATGATGGATCAGCCGGGCGACCTGCCTGGCTTCCTCGAGTCGTTCAACATCGTCGGGCCCAAGCCGGACGATCCGGCGGCGCTGAAGGCCTGGCGCGAGAACATGGAAAATACCGCCAACGCCTGGTTCCTGCGCCTGCTGTCGAGCGGCGACCCGGCGCTCGTTGCCGAAGGTCTCAAAGCACGCGCCGAGGCAATCGGCCAGTTCGATCTCGCCATGCAGGACTCTGCGGAGGCTGCGATCACGGAGATCGAGGCCAACCAGAAGCTGGTCGAGAACATCGCCGAGGCCTTGCCCGTCGTGGGCGAGATGTACGACATCTACGCCTTCGTGACCGGCGAATCGGCGCTCTCCGGCGAACGCCTCAGCGCGCTGGAGCGGTTCATTCGCATCGCCGGCGTCGTCGGGCCGTTCGGCCTGGAGCAACTCGTAAAGCGCTCGCCCAACGCCCAGATGATTCTGCAGGCGTTCGGCGAGATGGGAGAGGGAATGGGACGCTCCGGCAAGGAAATGCTCGCCGCAGCGATGGGCAAGAGTTACAAGGAGATCGACGACGCGTTCGGTGCGGTCGGCAAGTTCCTCACCAAGGAGCGCCGCCTCGTCGGCGAGACGATGGAGGACAAGATGGCGCGCGAGGCGCGCCTCTTCGCCAAGTCGCCCGAAGGGATCGCCGATGCGACCCGCAGCCTCAAGGACCACGCCGAGGCCCGTGACTTGATCAATCGTCTCAAGAATTCGGCCCCTGATTCAGACGATTACGCCAAGGCTGTGCGCGAGTTGCAGAGCAACAAGACCGCCCAGGGACTCATCAACCGCGGCGACGTGCCCGACGCCCTGCGCAAGGACGTGAACAAGCACATCAAGGACTGGTACGACAACGCCGACAAGGGCGTTGCCACTGGTTTCGAATCGCTCTACCGCAACGGCACGCCCGACGCCGCCGATGTGCGCCGCGTCGCCGATGAACTGGGCATCACCCCGGCGCAAGCCGAGGAGTTCCAGAAGCAGGTGGCGGATTTCTGCAAGCGAAACAACGTCGACCCCAAGGATGTCGTCGTCGACAAGCTCACGATCACCAATCGCCGTCCGCCCAAGCCCGGCGAGGTGCCCAAGACCTCCGTCGGACGCGACCGCGACGTCACTTTCCAGATCCAGACTCCCATGCGTGATCCCAACACGGGCGAGATCCTGCTCGATCCCGTGACTAAGAAGCCGCGCATGATCGGCGAGGACCTGAACCACACGCTGACCAAGAAACCATACGAGAGGGAGTTCTACAAGGCGAGCGGCGAGGGCGATCTGCCGCGCACCAAGGGCGGCGAGATCGACGATGCCGCGGTGACGAAGTATTCCGAGAAACGCATGGATCAGACAGTCACTTCCGCCGGCCACAAGGAAGCATATAACACCGGCGAGGTGCAGCTCGACGACTTCCTCGATAAGGGCGTGACGCCGACGATCACGCGCATCGACGACGTCTGCGACACCGTCGAGTACAAGTCGAAGCACTGGTTCGAGATGGCGGACGACGCCGCCGACTCGGGTGACCTGGTCATGGCCTCGCGCAACGCCGCCGAAGGCATGCGGCAGGCGACGAAGCAGTACGACGACCTGGTGCTGGCGCGCGTGCGGCAGTACGGACTCGACCCGAACCTGCACGTCCCGCCGCGCCTCAAGGCCAGCATGGACGTCTTCCGCCAGGTCAAGGACGGGGCTATCTCGCCCGCCAAGGCTGAAGCCATGCTCAAAGCGATCGGCTCCTCCAAGGAGCAGGCCGTGCGCGAGATGGCGGGCTTCCTCAACGGCTTGGAGAAGACGACAGGCGTCGGCTGGCGACGCATCAAGTCCGCGGAACTCGTCAACAACCTCGCCTCCATCCAGAAGAAGGGTGGCAGCGGCTGGCAGGACAACGCGCTCGGCGCCATCAACGACGCACTCAAGAATGGCCACATCTCCGGCACGCAATTCACCAAGCTGCGCGCGGACGTCGCCAGCAATACGATCAATGCGGTCAAGGTGCAATACCCCAGCCAGTGGAAGTCGCATCTCCGCGACTGGGCCGCCCAGGCCTACGAGCGGCGCCTCATCAGCGTCACCGAAAAGGCGTATTTCGAGCAGCAGGCGTAAGAGTAGTCCCGCGCCCGCCAGACTCCGAGAGAGGAGATCCACATGGAAATCGCCCGCCGCCTGCTGCTGCTCCTCGGAATCCTTGGCGCCGCTCTCGCCTGGATCTACTGCCGACCAGTGCTGATGTCCGTCGAGTATGTCGACTTCGCGACGGCGAAGGTGGAAGTGGAGCAGCGCCCCACAGGCTTCCTCTACAGGGATGACACGCTCGAGGAGTTCTACGAAACTCGCACGAGCGGCAGGCGGGTGCGCGTTGAGGATGAAGCCTGGGTGGCGCTGTATGAGCGACTGCGCACATCCGCCACCGCCGACGCGCCTGATGAGGGACTCGCTTCTCGTCGCGACACCGGCTACGCCCGCGATCGCTACTACTTTCTCCCCGACGAGCCGCCAGTCCGGGAGTTCTCCGGGGGAATGAGCAAGGCCCGGCCGCTGCTCTACGTTCAGTTCGGCGGCGAAGGTCCCGCGGCGCCCACGCTGACGCTGATTCGGCACGAAGGCGGCGATGTCGCGGGCGCTGCTCCCAACGCGCTGCTGCGGCCGCACCGACCCTATGCCGGCGCCCTGCTCGCGCTCGGACTCGGCGCCTACCTTCTGCTTCCCCGGCCTCGGCGCATGCCTGACATGATCGGGTGCAGCCGCATGTCCGCCGTCGTGCTTCCTGACCTGCTGGGCGCCCTGCTCACTTCCTTTTTCTTTGCATTGCCTTTGCTGGTCATTCAGCAGAATGCGTGGGCATTCTCCTTCGACGGCGGCGCCTGGTTCGTACCGCTTGCTGCCTGCTGGCTGCTCGCGCTGCCCGGCCTCGTGATTCTCGGCATTGCCGCCTTCAACGCCTCGTTCTCGATCCAACTCGCCGATGAGGCGCTGCGGATCCGAAGCTGGCGCGGCTCACGCCGAATCGACTACAACGACATCGAGCGCGTCGAGGCCATTGTGTGGCGAACCCCGGCGTGGCTGCGAACCTTCGCCTGGCTGCTCGTCACCTTCGCCCAGCGCGGCGTCATCAGTGCGCTGCTGCTCGAACAGGGCCGCGGCCAGGGGCTTCTGCTTCGACTCCGCGGCGGCGGCAAACAGCGACTCTGGGTGTCCGGCATCGAAGGCTGGCCGCGAGTCGTCGAGCGCCTCGCCGCGCACGGCGCTCCCATCGATCCGGCCGTTCACGACATGCTCTCCGACACATAGCAGAACCGGCAGCGCGACTGTCACTGCGAGCGCCTGCCCTGACCGGCACGGGCTCTCACCAGCATCATGTCGAACCTTGACCGATCATTCTCTGACGACTGCAACTCGGGACGATCTCCAGCCGTTGCGCCGCGGATGCCTTCTGAGGCCCACGCCAATCTGTCTCACCCCGCAGCATCGCCTCAGCAAACGATCATCAGTCGCTTTGCCATCGCCATGATCACCACCTTGCGGCCTGGCCCGGCTCCCTCGGCAGGTCTGCTCAAGGATCGTGTACAACTCGGGCTTGTCCCGCTTCGTTAGCCAACTCACCTCGATCAAGAGCGTCCGCAGCAGCCTCTGGCCGGCGCCGGTGACGCGGCCCTGTCGACTCAGCGTGTCTGACTCGAACTGACGTGGCGCCAGCCCCGCGTGAGCCGCCACGTCGCGTTTG
>CAZZPX010000071.1:9621-10187 GCA_964655955.1 uncultured Phycisphaerales bacterium
GCGGCGCGAAGTCTGTGTGATCATCGACTGCCCGGATGGTGAGGAGGACATCGCTGCGACCCTGCCCCGCCGGCTGCGCACCATCGCCGCGGCGGCTCCAGAACTGCACGAGCGTCCGCTCGAGATCCTCGTCGTGCCGGTCGAATTGCTGGATGATCGAGCTGCGCGGGAAGACGAGTCACGCCACCAGTTACGCGCTCTTGCTCTTCTTCTTCGTCTTCTTCTTCGCCCCCTCGCTCTTCTTGGCCGACTCAACGCTCTTCTTCAGCGCCTCCATGAGGTTGTAGGTCGGCGGGGCTTCCTCGGGCTCCTTCGTCTCCGACACGGTCACTGTGCGTTCCTCCGCCTTTGCCGCCAGGTACTCCTCGAGCTGGTCGCGGAACTCGTCGTGGTACTTCTCCGGCTCGAACTGCTCGTTCATGCTGTTGATGAGCTGTTTGGCCGCGGCGCGCTCGCCCTTGTTGACCTTCGCCTCCTTGGGGAACTCGTCGTCGATGTCCTTGGGCATGGTCACTTCATCAGCGTAGTACAGCGTGTGCAGCACCAGCGATTCACCCAGCGGCCGA
>CAZZPX010000072.1:0-10185 GCA_964655955.1 uncultured Phycisphaerales bacterium
GACTCCAGCAGCGTCTCGGGAATCGAGCCGCACGATACCTCGACGTACGGCTTGCCGCGGCGGGGCGAGCGCTGGTGAATCGCGTGCGCCACGAGCGACTTGCCCGTCCCCGACTCGCCGCTCATCAGCACCGTCGTCTTGCTTGGCGCAACCGCTTCCACCAGTTCGTACGTGCGCAGCATGCGCGAGTCCGCCCCGATGATGTTCTCCGCGCCGAAGCGGCTGTCGAGCTGCGTGCGCAACGATTGATTCTCGGCGACGAGCGCCTGCTGCCGCACCGCCTTCTGGACGACCATGAGCAGTTCCTGGTCGACGACGGGCTTGGTGAGGTAATCGAAGGCGCCGAGCTTGACCGCCTCGACAGCCGCCTCGACCGTGCCGTACGCCGTGAGCATGACCACGACCAGATCCTCATGGTCTCTGCGGATGGCGCGCAGCAGTTGCAGGCCGTCCACACCGGGCATGCTGGCGTCGGTGACGACGACCTGCAGGGGCCCGCCGCTCTCTGCGTTGTTGGCGGGATCGCCGCAGTACTCGATGGCCTGGAGCGCTTCGCGGCCGTCCGCCGCGGTGTGGACCCGATACCCCTCCTCGTCGAGGAACTGGGCCAGGGAATCGAGAACGATCGGATCGTCGTCCACGAGAAGTATGTGCGCTCTGCTGTCGCTCATGTGTGTGTCCCTACTGCCTCGGCCGAACCGGGAGCGTGACGCGCAACGTCGCGCCGCGGTCGGGATTGTTGACCAGCGTGATCGTGCCGCCGGCCTGTTCGACGATTTCCTTGCTGAGCGCCAGGCCGATGCCGCTGCCCGCCTGCTTGGTGGTCGCGCCCAGTTCGAAGACGCGGCCGAGCATGGCCGGGTCGATGCCGCAGCCGTCGTCGCGCACCGAGATGATCGTTTGCCCGTGTGCGAGTTCCGCGCTGAGGTGTATGCGTCCGCCCGGCTCACATGCCTCAAGCGCGTTGCGCAGGGCATTGGCGATGACGGGGTAAATCGGGCCCGCGGTGACACCCTCGAGCCCGTGCGCCAGATCCACTTCGATCGTCACGCGCCGCTCTGTCGCGGCTGGTTCGATCACATCGACGGCGTGCTGCAGCACGGCCGCCATCGGCTCGGCGTCGACGGAGTCGATCTCCGCCGCGCCGGCGACGCGGCCGCGACGCCCGCCGCGAAACGTCCCCACGACCTGGTTCATCCGATCCAGCGCTGTGTGCAGCACGCGCAACTGCTTGAGGACTTCCTCGCGACCGCTCCCCTCGCGATCCTCACTGAGGTGGCGCAGCGCGAGATTGAGGTGCCGCTGCGAACCGTCCAGCAGGTTCGCCAGTTCGTGCGTGAGCTTGGCGAACTCCTCCGCTGGCTGCGGCTGAGAATCGGGCGCAGCGACCAGCCCGGGCCGGTCCCGGTCCGTGCCCGTGAGGCGCAGCGGCGGCGTGTGCGGACGTTGCTCCATGCCCTCCTGAGATCGGCGGGCGAGTCGGGCCAGTCCACCGCATGTTGCAAAAAAGCAGCGCGGAGCAGGCTCGATCGAGTCTCGGCGCTGCGGCGCGCGATGTTATCGGCGCTTACCCGCAGCGGCCTGTTTGTCCCGCGCAAGCAGACCCGTCGCCTCGAGCAGCAGGCGGCAGTTGGCGCGGGCCGCATCATCCGCCGGCGTCATGGGCAGGCGCAGCGCGCCCGTGTCGCGGCCGAGCAGTTCCAGCGCCGTCTTCACCCCGATCGGATTCGTCGCCAGCGACATGATCCCCGCGGCGAGCGGTTGCAATTCCTCGCCGAGCCGCTCCGCGCGAGGCCAATCCTGCTCCAGCGCCGCATCGAGAAGGCGGCGCACACGCCCCGGCACGAGGTTGCTGATGACGCTGACCACGCCGCGCGCGCCGACCTTCGCCAGTTCCAGCGTGAGCGGATCGTCGCCGGAGAGGACGACCAGATCGGGGCAGCGCTCGCAGAGTTGCCTGGCTTCGTCGATCGAGCCCGTTGCATGCTTCACCGCCACGATGTTCGGATGCGAGGCGAGGCGCTCGATCGTCTCGAGCGCCAATCCGGTGCCGCACCGGCCGGGGATGTTGTAGAGCATGACAGGCAGGTCGGCGGCGTCCGCGACGGCCAGGAAATGACGGTACTGCCCTTCCTGCGGCGGCTTGTTGTAGTACGGCACGACACTGAGCGTCCCGTCCGCGCCCAGGTCCGCCGCCCATTTCTGAAGCTCCACGGCGTGGGCGGTGCTGTTCGAGCCCGTGCCGAGGATCACCCGCAGGCCGTGCGCATGTCCCTGCTCGACGGCCAGGCTTGCGACGCGGTCCGCTTCGTCGCTGGTGACGGTCGGCGATTCGCCGGTCGTGCCCAGGACGACGATTCCGTTCACGCCCGGGCCGTCGTCCTCAGCCTGGGCCTGGAAGGCGATCTGTTCAGCGAATCGAGCTGCGTCGATCGCGGAGCCGTTGGCCGTGAAGGGCGTCACCACGGCGGTAAAGGCGCCCGTCATCCACTCGCACTTGGTGTTGGTCGTCTCGCTCATCCGTGCCTCGCAGGTTCGTCGTATATGGATCCGGCCGGAGTGGCCGGGCTCTGTCGCGAAGCCAGCCCGGCTTCGGCGGCCAGCCGGGCGCAGGCGATCCGTGCGCTCGCACCGCCTCTGCATCGGCTCATTCGCCGATCAGCCGCTTCATTTCTCGAATCGCCTCGCCCAGCCCCACAAAGACCGCGCGGGCGATGATCGCGTGGCCGATGTGCAATTCCTGCACGTCCGGCAGCGACGCGATCGGGCGAACATTGGTGTAGTTCAGGGCGTGACCGGCGTTGAAACGCATGCCCGCGCCTGTGATGCGCCCGCTGGCGCGGCGGACGCGCTGCAATTCATCCGCGAGCGCCTTGTCGCGCATGTCGCCGCGCACGCTGTGAAACGCGTGGGCGTACGGGCCGGTGTGAATCTCGCACCACTCGAATCCCGCCTCCGCCGCCGCGTCGATCTGGGCGTCCTCGGCATCGATGAAGGCGCTGGGGCTTACGCCCGCATCCCGCAGCTTCGTGCATACATCCTTGAGCCGGGCGAGTTGACCCTGCACGTCCAGCCCGCCCTCGGTGGTCACTTCCAGCCGGCCCTCCGGCACGAGCGTCGCCATCTGCGGCCGCGCCCGCGCAGCGATCCTGACCATCTCGTCCGTCGCCGCCATCTCGAGATTCAACTTGACCTGCACGATCTCCGTGAGCTTGCGCAGGTCGTCATCGTTGATATGCCGGCGATCCTCGCGCAGGTGGATGGTGATGCACTCCGCGCCCGCAAGCTGCGCCTGCACCGCCGCCCAGACGGGATCGGGTTCGTACGTCCGCCGGGCCTGGCGGATCGTCGCGACGTGATCGATGTTCATGCCGAGGTGGGCCATGGCGAGATTGTACCGGGAAGGAACTGAGGAAAGTCGCACCGACACCGTCCCGCTCGACGCGCCGCCTCTTCAGGAGAAGGCGATCTGTCGAGGGAAGGCACTGCGGGGCTCTGCCGCCGCCTCCGCTACTTCACTCGCTCGATTTCCAGCTTGAGGACCGCGTAGCCGTTGAGCTCGAAGTGCTCGACGCGGAGGGGGACGTCGCTGGTGCGCTCGCCCTCGTAGCCCGGCAGCGGCGTGGTGAATGTGCCGGTGTCGTCCGTCGGGGCATGCCAGGTCCAGTTGTCGATGATCAGTTCGTCGCCCACCCAGACGCGGACGCCGTCGTCGCTGGTCGTCGTGATGCGCCACTCACCAGGGGGGAGGGGGATGCTGGTTTGAGCGATGGTGCCGAAGTAATCGGGCGGCAGGTCCGCGCTGGGGCCGCCCATGGCGTAGGCAAAGTCGAGACGGGTGTGCTGAGAGCGGACGGCGTCGTCGGCTTCGTCCCGCCAGGCTTCGACATCTTCGCGCGGGTCGGTCTCGTAGGCAAAGTGTTTCACCTCCCATGCTGCGGCGAGCAGTTCGCGCGACTCGGTCTGCGAGCCGGATTCGGTGCCTTCGCTGCGGACGCTGACGGTATGCAGGCCGGGCTGCGTGGCGATGATGCGCACCTCGACGAGCGCTTCGCTCGCGGGGTCGTCATGGCGCTCGACGATCAGGCCCTGACGCGCTGCGCCCAGCACTTCGAGGCGGGGCAGGGTGCGGCCGAGCAGCAGATACGAGAGATAAGGTCGGCCTTCGTCATCGACGCTCGCCCCCTGGAAAAGCACCTCGGGCGACTGCCAGTCCCAGGGCCCCCACTGCGTCATGATGATCGAGGCGCGGCCGGCCAGACCTTCTCGCGCGCCGACGGGTCGCGTCTCGCCGAGCGCTTCGTAAGTCCACTGGGCGTCCTGGAGCTTCTCGGCTTCGCGACTGATGGGGCCGCAGTCTTCGACGAGCAGTTCCTGGCCAACTTCGTCCATTTCGTTGCGGGCGATGGTGGTTTCGCCGCACTGCCGCAGATGAACGGCGACATCATCGAGTTCGAAGATGTTCCCAATGATGGCGTTCTCGGTCGAGCCCCTCTCGTTGGCGATGGCCCAGGGGAGACGCATGAGCCCCTCATCGGGGTCCCACCAGAGATGCACGCCGCACTTGTTGGCGCGGAAGAGGTTGCCCAGGATGCGGTTGCCGTAGCCGTGCTCGATGTTGACGCCGCCGCGTTCGAGTCCGTACCCAGCGTCGCCGTTGGCAATGAAGAAGTTGCCGCGGATGGTGGTGTTCTGGCTGTATCCGCCCCAGATGCCGCAGATGGCGTTGCCGGCGAAGCGGTTGCCCAGGATCTGGTTATCGAAGGAAAAAGTGAGTTCGAGCCCGTGCGCGGCGGCGTAGGAGAAGTCGTTGCCGATGAAGCGATTGTTGTTGTTCCCCTTGCCCTTGTGGGCGTCGATGGTCTGCTGTGAAGGCTCGATCAGCGCTTCGACATCCTCTTCGCCAGTCTCGCGGCGGAGGCGCTCGCGCTCGGCGTCTCGCCAGCTTTCGCCGAGCGCCTCGCGGCCGGCGAAGGCGAAGAGTCCGTCCCCGCCGTGCGTGGCAGAGTTCTCGGCGATGAGGTTGCCGCTGCACTGTTCGAACATGAGGATGCCGGCGGAGTCCTGCCCGCGGTTGTAGACGCCGTGGCTGTAACCGCGGATGCAGAAGTCGAAGGCGTTGCGCGTGATGGTGTTGTCGGTGGCGCGCCACATGGCGATGCCCCAGCCGGAGAGGAAGGAGGCGTCATTGTCGTAGACGCGCGAGCCGGTGACGTTGTCGAGGACGATGCCGTTCTGTCCTTCACGGACGCGGAGGTTGCGGACGGTGACGTTGTCGCTGTCTTCGATCCAGACGGCGGCGCCGTAGCGCTGCAGCCACTGGTTGTCGTCGTTGTGGTGCGGCCAGAGCCAGTCGGAGCCCGCCTCGCGGGCGCGGGTGGAGGCGAGCTTGTGGCGAAAGTTGTCCTCGAAGCTGAGTTCGTCGAGGACGAGGCCGTCGCATTCGCGGGCCAGCAGGCCCACCTTGTAGCCGGAGACGCGGCCGTTGCGGATGGTGATGTTGCGGCCGGAGACGACGATGCCGATGCCGGTCATCTGGTCGGGTGGGGTCTCCGGGTCGGCTCCGCGGAGCGTCTCGCCGCCGAGATTGATGGTGAGGTTGTCGCCATGGATGTGGATGACGCCGTCGCCATCGGGATCGGGGAGGGATGCCCTGTCGATGGTGAGCGTGGCGGAGGCCTGGATGAGCGTGTCGTCGGCGGTGACGGAACGCGTCTGAGGCTGCGCGGCGAGGGCTGCGGCTGCGAAGAAGATCGAAGCCGTGAGGCCCGCTGCGCGTGTGAATCTGCGGTGGTTTGCCATTTTCGCAGTTTATCGTGAGGAAGAACGGACCGCGCTGTCACCAATTCGTCGGCCGGTTCTACAATGCGCGGTTGTCCGCAAACGGCCTGCGGCGCTGCGCCTCGGCCCGGCTTGGGCGACGCCTCGACGCTCCAGCAGGCGTCCTGGCCGGATATGGCCGAAATTGGTGGAGAATTCACCCGTTATTGGGATCGGTTTGTTCTAAAATGTGACCTGAGCGGCCGCCCTCGCGGTCGCGACTGAACCTCCCGCCGCCGGGGCGGCGGATTCCAGAGACCAGGGGCCCGACCATGTTCAAGATCGTCGAAGCCACGTTCCTCGCCCCCGATGTGAAGCTTTTCCGCATCGAGGCGCCGCGCGTCGCCCGCAAGCAGAAGGCGGGGCAGTTCATCATCCTCCGCGTCCACGAGCAGGGCGAGCGTATTCCGCTCACCATCGCCGGCTCCGACCCCGAGGCCGGCACCGTCACCATCATCGTCCAGGGGATCGGCAAGACCACCAAGCTGCTCAACAGCCTCGAGGCGGGCGATCACCTGATGGACGTGGTGGGACCGCTCGGCCTGCCCTCGGAAGTGGAGGCGTACGGCACGGTGGTCGTCATCGGCGGGGGCGTCGGCACCGCCATCGCCTACCCCACCGCCAATGCGATGAAGGACGCGGGCAATCGCGTCATCAACATCATCGGGGCGCGCACCAAGGAACTGCTCATCCTCGAGGACGAGATGCGGCAGATCAGCGAAGAGACCTACATCACCACCGACGACGGCAGCTACGGCGAGCACGGCTTCGTCACCGACAAGCTCAAGGCCCTGATCGACGCCGGCGAGCAGATCGACCTGGTCCTCGCCATCGGCCCGATTCCCATGATGCGGGCCGTCGCCGAGACGACGCGGGCCCGGCAGATCAAGACGATCGTGAGCCTGAACTCGGTGATGGTGGACGGGACGGGGATGTGCGGCGGCTGCCGGGTGCTCGTCGACGGCGAGAGCAAGTTCGCCTGCGTGGACGGGCCGGAGTTCGATGCGCACAAGGTGGACTTCGGCATGCTGATGCAGCGCAACGCCACCTATCGCGAGCACGAGCAGGCGTCGCTGAAGGAGTTCGAGGCGCACAAGGATGAGCAGATCGACTGCGCCCGCAAGTGCCGCCTCGAAGAAGCGCACCCCGAGGTCGCAGGCAAGTCAGTTTCCTCCAACGCATGACAGGCAGAACCATGGACAAAGCAGCCAGCCACAATCCGCTCAAGCCCAAGGAACGGATGAAGATCCAGCGCCAGCACATGCCCGAGCAGGATCCGGGCGAGCGTCGGCACAATTTTGAGGAAGTGAATCTCGGCCTGCCCCTGGCGGTGGCGCGCGAAGAGGCGCTGCGTTGCCTGTCGTGCGCCGATCCGGACTGCGTGAAGGGATGCCCGGTGGGCGTGCAGGTCGCCGACTTCGTCGACTTGATTCTCTCGGGCGATTACGCCGCCGCCGCCGCCAAGATGCGCGAGGACAACGTGCTGCCCGCGATCACCGGCCGCGTCTGCCCGCAGGAAGATCAATGCGAAGGCGCGTGCCTGCTCGCCAAGCGCGGCTCGTCGCTGGCGATCGGCTATCTCGAGCGCTTCATCGCCGACTGGGAAGCCGAGCAGGGCGAGATCTACCTGCCGCCCCGCCCCGCGCCGACCGGCAAGAAGGTCGCAATCATCGGAAGCGGCCCGGCGGGCCTCACCTGCGCCGGCGACCTCGTGCAACGTGGGCACGAGGTGACGGTCTTCGAGGCGCTGCACGAGTTCGGCGGCGTTCTCGTCTACGGCATTCCCGAATTCCGCCTGCCCAAGGAGATCGTCCGCCGCGAGGTCGACAACCTCCGCAAGATGGGCGTTGACTTCCAGAACAACGTGGTGGTCGGTAAGACGGTGACGGTCGATGAGCTGTTCGAAGAGGAAGGCTACGACGCCTGCTTCGTCGCCACCGGCGCGGGACTGCCGCGCTTTCTCAACATCCCCGGCGAGCATCTCTGCGGCGTGTACTCCGCCAACGAGTTTCTCACCCGCGTCAATCTCATGAAGGCGTACCGCTTCCCCGAGTACGATGAGCCGATCTACGACTGCAAGGGCAGAATCGCGGCGGTGTTTGGCGGGGGCAACGTGGCGCTGGACGGCATCCGCACCGCCACGCGCCTGGGCGCGAAGAAGTCGTATCTCATCTATCGCCGCAGCGAGAAGGAGATGCCCGCGCGCATCGAGGAAGTGAAGCACGCCAAGGAAGAAGGCATCGAGATGCTCTTCCTCACCAATCCGCTGGAGTTTCTCGGCGACGAGAAGGGGTGGCTCAAGGGCGTGCGTTGCCTGCGCATGGAGCTTGGCGAGCCGGATGAGTCCGGTCGCCGCCGCCCCGTGCCGATCGAAGGTTCGGAATTCGAGCTGGATCTGGACGTGGCGATCATCGCGGTGGGCAGCAGCAGCAACCCGCTGGTGCAGTCGACGACGCCGGATCTGGCGACAAACAAATGGGGCAACATCACCGTCGAGGACCAGGACGCGAATTTGAAGACGAGCAAGAAGGGCGTCTTCGCCGGCGGCGACATCGTCACCGGCGCTGCGACGGTGATCCTGGCCATGGGCGCCGGCCGCACCGCGGCGCGCGGCATCGACGAGTACCTCAAGACCTGCGAGTGGTAGGCAACGCGCGATCCGCCCGGAACTTTGTGGACGCCGCTACACTGCGCCGCCATGGACACCGCTGACCGGTTCGACGCCACCGCCCGCTTCAGCAACGTGGCGGACGGATATGACCGCTACCGACCTTCGTATCC
Organism: uncultured Phycisphaerales bacterium; assembly: GCA_964655955.1. Taxonomy (GTDB): domain Bacteria; phylum Planctomycetota; class Phycisphaerae; order Phycisphaerales; family JAGLTS01; genus CAZZPX01. The sequence continues at coordinate 8,602 of CAZZPX010000072.1, forward strand.
CGCCGCAGCGCTCGACGAGATCACGCGCGGCCTGCAGCCGGGCGCGCATGTCGTAGACATCGGCGCGGGGACCGGCATCAGCTCGCGCCTCTTCGCCGAGCGCGGCTATGCCGTCACAGCCGTCGAACCCAACGCCGCCATGCGCGCCGCCGCCCCGCCGCATCCGCGCGTGACATACGTCGACGGCCGGGGCGAAGCGACCGGCCTTCCGAACAGTTGCTGCGCGCTCGTGGTCTATGCCCAGGCGTTCCACTGGGTCGAGCCGCGCGCTGCGGTCGCGGAAGCCATCCGCATCCTCGAGCCGGGCGGGCGTCTGGTCGCCATGTGGAACAGCGACGACTTCGACGATGCGTTCTCCAGCGAGTATCGCCGGCTCATGCTCGAGTTCGCTACCGACCGCGAGGCGGCGCTGGCGCGCGTCATCGCCGGTCGAGCCATCATCGGCGACGAGCGGCTGGAGGCGCGCCGGCGCATCACCTTTCCCAACGAGCAGGCGCTCGATCTCGATGGCCTGATCGGACGAGCCTTTTCTTCTTCCTATGCGCCGCGCGATGCGGCGCGGCGCCAGGCGCTCACGGCTGCGCTCACCGAGTTGTTTGCGCGGCACGAAGTGGAGGGGCAGGCCAGCCTCGGGCTCATCGTCGAGATCTACGAAGGGCGAACGCGTTACGAGTGACGCACGACCAGCGTGCGCCCCTCGCCGCAAAAGCAGATATCTCGATACGCTTTTCACGCCGATCCCGAATTCGGCCCGGGTGACACGCCCCGCGGGTTGCAGTACGCTTGCAGCATCATCCGAGGATTCTCTACGCCATGAAGATTCTGATTCCCAGGGAACTCACGCAGGGCGAGGCCCGGGTCGCCATGATCCCCGTCGTCGCCAAGAAGCTGGCGAACGACGGCGCGCAGGTCGTGGTCGAGTCGGGCGCAGGCGAGGCGGCGCACTTCACGGACAAGGCCTACGAAAACGCGGGTGCGGCGATCGCGCCCGCGGGCGATGCGCCGTGGTCTGACGCTGATGTCGTGCTCACGGTGAACGCTCCGGCGCTGGAGGCGGTGGAGCGCATGAAGGCCGGGGCGATCCTCGTCGGGGCGCTGGCCCCGCTCGCGCATCGCGACCTGCTGGAGAAGTGCGCGCAGAAGCAGGTAACCGCCATCGCCACCGAGTTCATCCCCCGCATCAGCCGCGCCCAGGCGATGGACACGCTCTCCAGCCAGGCGAACATCGGCGGGTACAAGGCGGTGCTCATCGGGGCGAACCACTGCGCCAAGCTCTTTCCCATGATGATCACCGCCGCGGGCACGCTCTCCCCCGCCAAGGTCTTCATCATCGGCGCGGGCGTCGCGGGCCTGCAGGCGATCGCCACCGCCCGTCGCCTGGGCGCCATCGTCGAAGCCTTCGACGTGCGGCCGGCGACGAAGGAACAGGTGCAGTCGCTCGGCGCGCGCTTTGTCGAGCTGCCCCTCGAGACCGCCGACGCCGAAACCGCGGGCGGCTACGCCAGAGAGCAGACGGAAGAACAGCAGCGCAAGCAGACCGAGTTGATGACCAAGCACATCATCGGCGCCGATGTCGTCATCACG
>CAZZPX010000073.1:0-10145 GCA_964655955.1 uncultured Phycisphaerales bacterium
GCACCTTGCGCAGGTCCACATCGAGGTTTTTGAGCACGTTGGCGCCCACGCCGGAGCCCTCCTTAACGAGGCCGAGCAGAATGTGCTCCGTGCCGATGTACTCGTGGTTGAACCGCTGGGCTTCCTGGTTGGCCAGGGCCATGACCTTGCGAGCCCGGTCTGTGAAGCGTTCGAACATGGGATCTCCCTGCGTTCTGGTCCGCGAGAGGGTGCTCTCGCGGAGGCGTGACCGGAGTCACGGTTATCGGCTCAATCATAGGGCCGTTCTGTCTATCAACAGCCTGAGGAGAAGCAAGATTCCTGCCTAAGCAGGTATCGGCAGGCGGGGGGCCTCCCTTGCCGAAGTTGGCCAATCAGCGGCGGTTGAAGCGAATAGCGGACGCTCGCGGTCCGACAAGATCGCTGCCGATCGGCGTCACGGGCAGTCCCGGGCGCTGCCGATTTGGCAGCGGCGGGGGAGAGCGCCGCCCGCCCCGGCTGCCGCGCCTGCGAAGACGCCCGCGCGCCTCATCGAGGCGCGCGGACGCTTCAGGAGCATCATGACACGCGCGGGCGCCCGTTCACGACGCGGGCGACCCGGCCGAGTCGCACTCGTCACAGGTCCAGATCCTGCTCCGCGTCGATCCGGCCGTCCATCTCGCGGCGGTAATCCTCGACGCGGCGTTCCATGTCCTTGTAAGCGTCGGAGGCCCGCAGGCGCGTCTCCAACTCGCGGTAGCGGCGCAGCTCGTCGAGATAGCGCTGGCGCACCATGTCGCGGTCCAGGGCCATGCGGACGAAGACGCGATAGTTGCCCTTCTCGGTCAGGTGCGTCTCCTTCAGATCGACGAAGGAGCCGGTCAGGATGGTGTGGGTGACGGTTTCGGCAACGTCCTGGTTGCTCTGCAGCAGTTCGTATTCGCCGGCCAGTTCGAGCTGCTCGTCGAAGCTGCGCTGCATGCCGTTCACCATGACCTCGAGGTGGCGGGCGAGTGCGGCGCGGCCTTCCAGGGCGGCCATCTTCTCTGCCATGTCCCACGCCGGCGAGACGGCGTTGGCGGTGGCGTAGATGACGTTCTCGTCGGCGGGAAGGTTGCTGTACCACTCGGGCTCGGCAGGAACCAGGACCTCGTCGTCGGCGAGCACCCGCTTGCCGCCCGAGGCGATTTCGCTCGCCGATTCGTTCTTGCAGCCCACGAGCACCAGGCTCGCGACGCTCACGGCGGCGAGGCCCCTGGCAATCCGGCTGAGGTTCTTCTTGGACATGACGACCTCCGAAAGAGAAGGTTGGTGGCGCTGCGGTCGGCTCGTCCCGCCCACCGCGAGGCGGCCCGACGCAGACAGGACACCGCCGCTCTCACTCTATTCGCCGAAATCGGCGCGAATTGTTGAATATGCTGTACCGGGCCCGTGTCCGTTTCCCAGGGTGGAACCGCGCGCCGCCACGGGCGGCTGGAGACATGGTGACGGCAGAAGAGCGCAACAGCACGATCCTCGGCGTCGCGGCCGACTGTCTCCCGCGCCCCCCGGTGCGCCTCAGCCCGCTGGCCTTGCTCCTGATCCTCTTCGCCTCCGCGGGGTGCGCCTTCGAGCAGCATCGCGAGACGATCGGCACGCTGACGCGCAGCGGCCACCTCGAGGAAGCGGCGGCGGATCTCGATCGCGCCTGGGAAAAGGGGCTGTACGACGCGAACAACGAGCTGCTCTACCACCTCGATCGCGGCGCGCTGGCCCTCTATCTCGAACAGGAGGCTGAAGCGTTCGAGCGCTTCGAGGCGGCGGAACAGGTCATCGAACGCAACTTCACCAAGTCCGTCTCCGAAGACCTGGCGAGCTTCCTGCTCAACGACAAGGTGCTGCCCTACGCCGGCGAACCCTACGAAGACCAATACGCCAACGTTTTCAAGCTGCTCGTGCAGCTCATGCGCGGCAATGTCGTCGGCGGCGCGACGGTCGAGGCGCGCAGGCTCATCGACAAAGCAGATCTGCAGCACCAGCGCTACATCAAGCTCGTGCAGAAGCTGCGCGACGACCCGGACCTCGGCGACGAGTTGGACCCGCCCCCCACGGCGCAGCTTGTCGAGGAGCAGGAGGAGGGGCGCTTCCTGGAATCCACGCTGGGCACCTACCTCTCCGTTCTCACCTGGGCGCTCGCGGGCGAATACGACTTCCAGCAGACGGCGGCGCGGCGGCTGGTCTCCTCCATCGAACTGCAGCGGGAATACATGCCCCGCGTCGAGCCGGACAGCTTCCGCGACCTCGCGGCGCTGCGGCGCGACGATCTCGATCTGCTGCTCGTCATCTTCACCGGACACGGGCCCAGCAAGCGGGCGGAGACCCTGCGCGCCGGCTGGGGGAAGTTCGGCACGAAGCTCGCCTGGCCGGTCCTCGAGACGCATCCCAGCAGCGTGCGCTCGATCGTGGTTCGGGTTGACGATGGTCCGCCGCGGGAGTTGGCGCTGGTGGAGAATCTCGCCGCCGCCGCCGCCGAAACCTATCGCCGGCAGCTTCCCCTGATTTACGCCAAGGCGATCGGCAGGGCGATCTTCAAATCGATCGCGCGGTACGCCGTCATCGAGACTGCCGAGCAGTATTACGAGGAGCGTGAGCGCAAGGACAAGAACAACTCGGGCGATGTGCTGGTTCTGATCGGAGCGCACGTGGCGGGCTTTCTGATCTCGGAGACGGAACAGGCGGACCTGCGCTACTGGGCGGCGATGCCCGGGCAGGCGTACGTCGGCACGTTTGACCTCGAGCCGGGCCCGCACCGCGTCACGGTCGAGTATCGCGGTCGCGCCGGGGAACGTCTCGGCCAGCCGCGCGTCCACAACATCACCGTCGAGGAGCAGCGGATGTCGGTGCTGACCGCGTATCAGCCGCGGTGAATTGGAGGCGGCTTCAGGTCGAGTCGTTCGAGCCGACGATGGGGGGGCGGGGGCGGATCTGCCGCGCGGGGTTGCCGCCGTAGATGAAGTCGCCCGGCAGATCCCTGAACGCGCATCCGCGCGCTCCCAGGATCGCGCGCGGCCCGATCGTGACGTTCGGCCCGACGAACGCGTCCGCGGCAATCCACACGTCATCACCGATCGTGATCGGCGGACGCAGCAGCGGCAGATCGGCGCGCGTGATGTCGTGTGAGCCGGCGCAGATGTGCGCCCCCTGGCTGATCGACACGCGCTCGCCGAGCCGCACGGGCCCCAGGCAGTAGAGCATCGCGCCGTCGCCCGCGCAGGTGTTGCGGCCGGCGGTCAGGTTCCACGGGCACTCGAAGCGCGTGAGCCGGCGGAAGCGGCACGTCGGGTGCACCTTCGCGCCGAACAGCCTGAGCAAAGCGTTGCGGTAGCGATACCACGTGGGAAAGGACCAGCGGTAGAGCGTGCCCTGCACCATCGCCCACAGCAGTCGCGCGATCTTCTCCCGCCGCGAGTACGGGCTCACGTGTCGGGCCGCAGCCTCGGGAACGTCGCCGCCCGCAGCGACGGCGTTCGCGTCGGAAGCATGCGTCGGGTTGGCGCCGGGAGAGTCGGTCATGCGGAAACTGCTACGGCTTCTACGAGCCGGCCTGGGAGCGGTTCGTCCGCACCATCATCGGTCGGCGCGGCGGCGAGCGAAAGTGCGGGTCCAAAAAGCGCGGGACGGGGGATTCGCTCCTTGGCTGGGATCATGGCGCTCGCCGCGACGCGCCGGCACCGCTGCGGTCACCGCACCACGCGGAACACGTGCGACAGGATGGTCGGCAGGTCGATCTCGTCGACGTCGATCACCTGGTCGGCAAGCTGCTCGTAGACGGGATCGCGCTCAGCGCGGATGGCGCGGATCTCCTCGATGGCGCCGAAGCCCGTGAGCGAGGGACGATCGCCGAGTTCGGCAGCGAGGCGCTGTTCCAGCGTCTCAGCGGAGGCGCGCAGGTAGACGATGCGGTCGCCGTGCTGCTGTCTCTCGCGCAACAGGTCCTGCGCCTCGGGGATCATGGCCGTGCCGCCGCCGAGCGAGATGATGAGATCCTCGCGTTGCAGCGTTTCACGCAGGGCCTGGACCTCGGCGCGGCGCCAGGCGGTCTCGCCGTGTTTCTCGAAGACCTCGGTGATGGTCTTCTCAGCGAACCTGCCGAGCGTCATGACATCCAGATCGACGAAGTCGCGCCACATCTCATCGGCGAGCTTGTCGCCGACCGTGCTCTTGCCGCTGCCGCGCAAGCCGATGAGGATGATGTGCATGCTCGGATTGTAATGCGGGCGCGCCTGCGAACGGGCCCGGCGACTTCGGACTCCAGGCAAATGGCGCAGGTGAGCGGGCTGTGCCCGGCGCTCACGGCCGGCCGAAGCGCACGCCGCCCGTCACCGGCAGGTCTTCGACGCGCACGGGATATCCCTCGGCGATCTGCTCGTAGACCTTCTTCACCTGGTCGCAGAAGCGCAGGCGGCTGAAGAAGCTGAACGACTCGCTGCGGGCGCTGTCGCGCAGGCGCCAGGCCATCTGGGCGTCGTCGAAGATGCGATGCAGCGCCCGTGCTGCCCCCCAGGCGTCGTCCGGCTGCACCAGCAGCGCCGAGTGCTGATGTTCGAGGATTTCGCTGACGGCGTAACTCGCCTCCCCGACGATCGGCACGCCCGCCGCCATCGCCCACAGCAGCGGCAGCATCCCCGGCATGCGACGCCGTTCGCGGCCCGAGCGCCAGGCCGGCTCCTGCGTCTGCGCTTCCTCGCGACGGTCGTCGCCGAAGAAGAGGACCGCGTCGCACCCAGGCAGCACCTTCCACGGCTCGTCGATCGCCCCGTCAAGCAGCATCCTCTTCCCCCAGCCCAGGTCAGCCACTCGCTCCCAGGCGCGCACGGCTCGATGCGCCCGCGGCGAAACGACCAGCGCCGCATCCACCCCGCTCGCACGCAGGATCGTCAGCACCCAGCTTGCCCGCCAGGCATCACACAGGCCGGCCGGCTCACCCACCAGCGCCACGACCTTGGTCTCCGGCTCAACCCCCCAGCCTTGCCGAATCTCGCTTCGAGCGTTGTGATCGATCAGGCCGAAGTGCAGTCCCGGCCGCAGCACGTGCAGGTGCTTCTCCGGCACGCCGTGCGTCTTGAGAGCGCGCGCCACGGTGTTGCTCCCCGCGAGAATTTCTCCGGGCCGCTCGCTGAGCAGCATGCGCAGCCAGTGCGAGGTCGCGGGGGTGGGCGCGGCGGGCATCTGCATCAGCAGGCGCGGCGTGGAGGCAGCGAAGAGCGCCGCCAGGCTGAACGTCGCCGGCGACCAGGCGTGGATCAGGCTGTAGGGCTGGCGGCGACGAAGGAAGCGGCGAATCGAAGTGGCGGCGAGCAGGCTGCGCCCCGCCGGCGGCGCCAGCCGAAAAAAACACTCGAGACCCAGCCGCTGCGCCTGCGTCCCCTCGTCCAGCCCGCCCAGCAGCAGCACGTCGTCGTCAATGCCCTCCAGCCGGCCGTGCAACTCGACGAGCAGGCGCACGACACAGGGACCCCCGCCCACGCTGCGGGTGTCGAGCAGGTGCAGCGCGCGCAGGTTCACCGGCCTTCCCGTTCGAGCAGGTAGGGGTTCTCGTGTTTGTAGAAGAGCTTGGCGATGGCGTCGGCCAGCTCCAGGGCGAGGCGATCCTGCAAGCTGCGGCGGGACGCGTCGACGAGCTGCGCTTCCCCCGTCTGCCGCAGCCGGGCTGCGACCTCGAAGGCGCTGGCGTCCTGCGGCCAGACCCGGGCGGGCGTCGCGCCGACTTCAACCACGCGCACCCACGCCGAGGCGAGCGGCTGAAGCGTCACGCCGTCCACCGACAGGCCGAACCCGGCGACCTCCACGTAGACGATCTGCTGGGCTCCCACGGACTCGCCGATCTCCTCGACGGTATACGGATCGTCGACCGGCTCGGTGCGGGCGAAGGCGATGGCGCCCTGGGTGCTGATGGCGTCCTCGACCAGGTCGTGCTTGAGAAGCTCCTTGCCCGCAGTCTCGCTGATGAGCACGCGCAGGCTGGATCGGCCGAGCCTGCTGCCGCGATCGTCGACGTAGACGAGCGTCGGCAGCTTGGGGTTCAGCGTGTACATCGCCTCCTGCGAGCCCCGGCCGCTGGCGACGCCGACGAGCGGTCCGGCGATGTTGCACCCAGGCAGCCAGGACGCTGTCCCCACGAGCGCCGCCGTCGCCGCGAAACTCAGCGCCAGCCGCTTAGCCTTCATAGTTCGGCTCCTCATGCGTGTAAAAGAGCCAGCAGACGTTGCGGGCGAACTTGAGATTCAGCCCGGTGACGACCTGGTCGCGCGTGATGTCCGCGGGGCTCATGCCGGACTTGTTGGGGAAGCCGACCTGCACATCGCGCTTGAACATGAATTCGCCGGGAATGCTGCTGTCCGCCTCGACGACGCCGATCTGTGCCGCCGCCACGCCGTCCCACAGGTACGGGTTGCCCGGCCGATGCAGGCGATACTCGTGCAGATCCACGACCACCAGGCGCTCCACGCCGAGGTCGCTGGTGATTTCGTCATAGCTCATCGCCTCCCAGTACGGGCGGCGCGACTGGTAGAGGCGCACCGTCGCGGCGGGAACCCAGCCCGAGGCTCCCGCCTCCTCCGCGAGCTTCAGCGCGATCATGTCGGCGAAGGTGTCCACGAGAGCGGGAAACTCGTACTGGATCTCCTTGCCGGCGCTGACGAAGACGGCGAAGCTCTTGCCCTGCAGACCGCCGTACTCGTAGGCGACCTCGTGCGTGCCGGTCCGCTCGTAGCTCGACGCCATGCCGCCGATGAGTTGCCCGATCTGGCACCCGGGCAGCAGCAGCAGGCACAGCAGCGCCAGGACGCCGGCCAGCGGCGCCGATGCGAATTGAGTGGGTCGATTCATGCGCGGATCCTCGCAGAGAGGTCAGTAGGTCAGCACCTTGTACCCCCAGGCGATGAGAAAGAGCAAGGCGGCCGCCCACACCGTCCGCGGCCGCAGCAGCCCAGCATACAGCCGCTGCACGGCGGCGCCGCTCAGCGCCGCATAACCCGCGCCCCAGAAGACCGCTGTCAGCACCAGCGCCAGGAGCAGCCCCATCGGTTGGGTCAAGAGGGCGGCGGCGAAGTGGCCGTCCGCGGCGTGCGTACAGGCGGTCGTCATGCCGCACGTCGCGTAGGGCTTGCCCGTGACGATGAGAAAGCCGCAGGGCGGCAGGCCGATCTGCTCGTGCGTTCCCGCGCCGGAGGCGTCTGCGTGCAGCCCCGCCGCCACCAGCAGGACCCCCAGGCAGCCGAGCGACACCAGCGCCGCGATGCCGCGTCCGCGGCCGGTCAGCCGCCGGCGAGGCGCCACGGGCGCTTCCGCAGCGGATTCGTTCGAGTTCTTCACGGGGGACACACTCGTCACAGGCGTACCTTACGGACGGCGCGACGAACGGTTCAACTCCGCGGCGGATTCGTCGCCACGGCGACACATTCACATCAGTCGATGGAGCCCGCTGCAAAGGCGGCCCGCGACCTCGCCGCTGCGGCGGGTCAATCGAAGCGGAAGACGCCCTTGCGCCAGGCGTAGGCGTAGGTCACGACCGTGGCGAGCAGGAAGAAGAGGATCCGCCCGAGAAAGAGCGAGCCCATCTCGCTCGTGGCGTCGATCTGCGTGTACGTCGTCGCCCAGGGGTAGAGGAAGATGATCTCGACGTCGAAGAGCAGGAAGGTCATCGCCAGCACGTAGAAGCGGACGTTGAAGCGCTTGCGCGCCCCGCCGATCGGCGACATGCCGGATTCGTAGGGCACGCGCTTGGCGGCGTTGTCGCCCCGCGGCCCGAGCAGCGCCGTCAAAAGCAGGATGCCGATCGCCGTGATCAGCACGATCGCGATCAGGAAGGCGACGGGGACGTAGCTATTGAGGTCAAAGGCAAGCGTCGACACGGTCCGCTCCTGCGTTTGGCTCCTGCGGGAGGCAGAGGATAGCAGAGATTTGGCGAGGTTGGTTCGCCCGCGGGGCAGGCTGGACGCAGGCCGTGGGTCAGTTGAGCAGCCCTCCGGCGGGCAGCGGCGCTCATCCGGCGGACATCTTCGCGAGCATCGTCCAGAACGCGTCCCCGGCGCCGATCAGGCTCTCGCCGACGATGATCCCGGCGCAGATCGTGATCAGGAATCGCTTGGTCCAGCCTGGGTACATCTTGCCCAGGATCAGCGCGATCACGGCACCGATGAACATCGAGATGGCGTAGTTGGGGAACACGACGAAGGCGAGCCCGACGCTCGACGCGCTCGGAATCCAAGTCCGCACGCGCTTGGGCGAGAGCTTCTCGATGATGGGGAACACCACGCCGAGGATCGCTGCGATCAGCATCGCCGCAGGCGTGCCTTCGGGCAGCGCCTCGAAGCCGACCTGGAAGATCTCCGCGACGGCCTTCCACGCCGCGACGGCGGGCGCGGGCCACTCCGGCGTCAAGAGCATTTCGGAAGGATTGGGGATCAGGACGAGGTAGAAGCCGCTGCCGACGATGGCCCCCGCGAAGGCGCCCGCGATCTGCGCGAAGAACTGCTTCTTCGGCGAGGCGCCGAGCATCGAGCCGCACTTGAAGTCGTGCATCAGATCGGCGCACTGGCTGGCGGCGCCGCCCGTCACGTTCGCCGCCATGAGATTCGCTGCCGCGCTCTTGGGAACGATCACGCCGAACACGAGCTGGGTCACCTTGCCCATGGCCCCCACCGGCGTGATGTTCGTCTCCCCGGAGACCCGCGAACCGACGATCGCCAGCGCGAAGGACATGAGCACGCCGAGGGTGGCAGCCCACCAGATAATCTCGAAAAGCGCAATCTGGAGCCCTACGGAAAGCACCAGCGCGAGGATCGCGCCGGTGTAGAAGAAGGACCGTGGCAGCGTTCCCTTCTGCTGCCCCGGCGCCGGCTCGCCGCTGCCGCCCGTGCCCCGAAATGCCCTGAGCATGCTCGGGAAGGAGAAGCTGAAGGTGACGAGGGAGGCCACGACCATGAGCGTCACGCCGGGCCAGAGCAGCCAGGTGAGTACGTCGCGCTCGCGCGGCGTGAACTGGGGCGCATCGTCCATGTCCGGCACGGACGCCAGGGCCGCAGCCCGCGCCTCGGGGTCGTACTGCGAGGCGACGTACAGCCGGTCGATCGCGGACCGCCACTCTGGCTCGTCGGAGACACTGACGAGATCCTCATGAAGCGCTGCGCTCATCGCGCCCTTCAGCTCGAGGGTGCCCTCCTGTTCAGGGGCGCCTTCCTGATCAGAGGCGCCCTCCTCCTCACGCGGCTCGACGTACGAGAGCGGTCCCTCTTCGGGTAGCGCGACGCCGGCTGGAAGAACGACGGCCTGCGTGGTTGTGATCACGGCGCTTCCGTCGGCGACGACCATGGGGCCGATGACGCCCCAGGCGAGGATCGCGCCGATGAGCATCGAGGCCGCCACCCGCATGCCCACGAGTCCGCCCACGCCGACCATGAGCAGGCTCGGGTCGAGCTTCCAGCCCAGCGTGCTGGCCTTGTACCCGTTGAGCGGAAATGCCAACCCGTACGAACTCACGACCTTCATGACCGCGAGCAGCTTGACGACCGCGCCGGCGAGCGCGCCGAGTCCCAGCAGCCGAACCCGCTGGATCGCTTCGGCCCCCTTGCCGTAGATCTCGCGCAGCGTCTCGCCGCAGGCGAGCCCGCCCGGGAAGGGGAGCCGATCCACCATGATCATCTGATGTCGCAACCCGGTTGCCACTGTGATCCCCACCAGGCAGACCGAGAAGACCCAGAGGGCGAGCCAAAACCAGGAGAGTTCCTCGCCAGTGAGCATCGTCAGCGCCGGGATGGGCGCGACGAGCCCCGCCGAGGAAACCGCCGCTGCTGAGGAGCAGGCCGACTGATTGATGTTGTTCTCGAGCACCCCGAACTCGTTGACCTTGCCCCGCGTGATTCCCTCGAGCGCCTTCCAGAAGGCGTAGCCGAGGAGGATGCCCGTGATCGACATGTTCGTCCCCCAGCCGATTTTCAGGCCGAGGTAGACGTTGCAGATCGAGAGCGTGCCGCCGAGCAGCATCCCCGTGAGCAGCGCCCGCACCGTCAACTGCGGCGAAACGAGATCCACGGGCGGAATCACATCGTTGGGATTCGGCGCGGCGCTGTCGGTGCTGGTGTCGGCGGCTTGCTGCGGCTTCTGCTCGGCCATCGGGTGCTCCTGGCGGTTGACCTTCCCCAAGTCCT
>CAZZPX010000074.1:0-10126 GCA_964655955.1 uncultured Phycisphaerales bacterium
GATAGTTCACGATCTCATCCATGCGACCGACTTGTTCGTCGAGTTGCTGCGCCAGGCTCTCCATCTGTTCCGTGAGCGCCTGCTGATCCTGCTCGGACAGGGAGCCGTCCGAGAGTTTCTCGGCAAGCTCCTGCATTTCGCGCTGAGCCTGCTCGAAGTCGCTGCGCTGCATGGCCTGAGCGAGATCGGAGGCGGGGCCTTCGCCCGGCGACTGCAGGCGACGAAGGCTGTCCTGCATCCGCCGCATTGCCTGCATCTGATCGCTCTGCTGGATCGCCTCGAGCCGCTCCTGCAGGGATGTGATCGTGCGGAGCTGATCTCGCAGGGCGTCGACAGGCGCATCGCCTCGCGGCAGTTCGATCTCCGCGTCGCCGCCTGCGCCGTCAGCTTCGACGCCCACCTGGTCCTCAAGTTCCTTGGTGATCGCCTCGAGCTGCTCGTTCTGCTGCTGGATCTCATATGTGATCTCCAGTAACTGATCGGAGGGAAGCGGATCCGCTGCCGCCTTGCGGGCGAAGATGTCGCGAGGAGGGAGAAGCAGGCACGCGAGCGCCGCCGCCACGATGAGCGGCGACAGCCAGGCGCGGCCGGGCGCCGTGACGCAGAAGCGTTCGTTGATGCGTTGATGCAAGCCGGGCGTCTGCGCAACCTTGATGCCGTCCTCCACCGCCGCCCGCGCAAAGGAGTCCTCCAGCCCGTGACACTGCAAGGCCGTCGACAATCGCTCGTCCAGTTCCAGCCGCTCGTCCACGAGGAGCGCCACGTCGAGCCCCCCCGGGCGCTTCCGCAGCGACCAGACCCACGCCGACAGCACCACCAGCCCGGCAAGGCCGGCGCCGACCCACGTGAGCGGCAGCGCCGCGGCCGTCAGGCGATCCACGAGAACCAAGAGCAGAAAAAGCGCAGCGGCGCAGACGGCAAGCAGGTGCGTACGATTCACAAACCGCGCCGCGAGCAGCCGACGCGAGGCTTGTCGAATGATCTGTTGAATGTGCTGCATCGAGACCCCCTGGTCTACCGTGGGCCAGCCGTGTTCCGACTCTAAATAGGACGCTCAACTACATCTGATATTCTACGATACCACCCGCCGGTTTCCGCGGCTGGTCCAAAATCGCCAGATTCACCGCCAGAGGATACCCGAACATGATGCCGAACTTCCGCCCCGCCGTACTCCTGGCTTTCCTGTTCCTCCTGCCGGGCCTCGCTCCCGCCCAGACCAGCGACGCCCAACTCCGCAAGGAGAACGAGCGTCTGCGCGAAGAGAGCCATCGCCTGCAGGTCCAACTTGACGATCTGCGCGAGCGCGTCGAAGCGCTGGAATCGCAGATCGAGGCGTTGCGGCAAGCGATCGCAGCCGTGCAGCAGGGCGAGGCGCAGGCTGAAGGAGCCGCCGAAGCAGCCGCTGCCCCTGCGCCTCTGCCGGATGATCCGTTCGCAGCGCCTGATGCACTTTTCTCACACGTTCGCGGGGCCTATGAAGAGGCATTCACCGACATGCCGCACGAGACCGCGAGCGAAGTCGAGCGCTACCAGAGGCGCATCGATCGGTGGGTCGATCAGGTGAATCGGGATCTGACCAGCGATGTGCGCTGGGTGGTGCGGATCCTGGAAGTGGACGCCGACGAAGGCAACCAGGCAACCGCGGCGATGACTATGGTGGTAGAGGATCCGGAGACCGGCGCGCGCATCGGCGGGCCGTTCACAGCCGCAGTGCGTCAGCGCACCTTGCGGACGGGCATGCCGACCCCGCCGACGGAACTGGCGGTGCTCGAAGCGGTGCTCAGCGCTGAACTCACCTATGACGCCGACCGCGAGACGCAGGGCATGTTCAACAGCCCGCCGTTCATCGGGCCTTACGCCGCGTTCGGATACGAACTCTCGGTGCGCTCCCTGTCGCCCTACGAACCCCAGTCGCAAGCAGTCGAGAACGAAGAGACAACCGAGTAATCAGCGAGCGCTCCATTACGAGAGGGACGGCGACGCGCCGATTCACCCGTCAGCTCAGTTTCTCAGTCACTCGGCCCGGTTATCCGCGTACTCCCACACCGTTACCCTCAGTTTCTGCACGCCCCAGCGCAGCGCCTGGCGATGCGTCGGATAGAGCATGTCGAGGCGATTGCCCTTGATCGCGCCGCCGCGGTCGAGCACGGGGACGATGTTGCCGCCGTCGTAGCCGGGCACGCTGATGAGCGAACCCATGGGGAGCAGGCTGGTGTCGGCGGCGGCGAGTTTCATGCCGTTGGTCCACACGGAGTAACCGCTGGCCGTCACGCCGTCTGCGAAGATCCCGCAGGAACGCGCATCGGGGCTGTAGGCGGTGACGATCATGGTCATCGTCCCGACCGGGCGTACGGGTCGACCGTTGAACGTGCGGACGGCGTTCGATGAAGCGTCGACAGGCGGCGCAGGCTGCAGTTGAGCCGATGCGAAGCGGGCAGAGTCGAATTGCGGCGAGGGTGAGGGGGCAATGGAGTCGAGCGCGGCGAGAGTGGGCACCGGACGCCACGTCGCCGCCAGCCAGCCGAGCCCCGCCGCCAGGCACGCCAGCGCGGACAGGAGCACTGCTTCGCGCAGCAATCGCACCTGCTGCACCCGCGCGCAAAAAGCGTTGGGTCGGCCACTCTTCAAGACTTGTCGAACTCCAAAGTCGCCGCCAGCGAGCGCCGAGCCCATTCCGTCGGGCCTGTCTGCAAACATCCGTCTGCGGTCGGCGCTGCGTGCCTCGCAGCGTTGGGCATAGGGTACGCTCATCCGCGGGAATCGCAACCGGGGATCGCCCGATGCAGCAGTCAGGGGTCTCGGGACAGCCGCAGAACCGGCACATGCCTCAGAGAGCCAACCCCGGCTGTTTCTTATCGGGCGCGGTCACGACGCAGAGGCGAACTCGACCCGCTCAAGGAAACGCTCGACATCCTGCGCGTCCACCACGGCTGCGCGGCTGGTGATGGCGTTGGCCGAGGCGGCGGCGACGGCCAGCCGCATCCCCGCTCGCCAGCGCTTCCCGGGCGGCACGCCCTGACTCCGCTGCAGCCCGACCAGCAGACCAGCCAGGAAAGCGTCGCCGCCCCCGACCGTATTGGCGATCTGTTCGTCTGCAGCAAACTCGACGTACGCTCGCCAGGCCTCCTCCGCACGCACCAGCACCGCACCTTCCGACGCCAAGGTCACGACGACTGCGTCCGCACGTTCCCGGGCCACCAGATCCCGCGCCAGCAGAACGGCCGACTCCGTGCCATCACACTGCTCGCCGGTCAACTCGGCCAGCTCCGCCTGGTTCACCTTGACCAGCGCCGACCTCCGCTCCCGGAGCACCCGCAGCGCCTCGCCGGACGTGTCGATCACGATGGGTGCGCCTTGCCGGCCGACGTCGTCGAGCAACGTGCCAAAGGCCTCGACTTCCACACCGGGCGGCAATGATCCCGCGAAGACCATGGCGGTATCCGGACGTGAGAGCAGCATGAGCTTGCGCCTGACGCGCTCGAGGTCGTCGTCGCGAACGGCGAAGCCCGAGGTACGGATGTGCGTGTGCTCCTGTCGGCTCGGATCGATGATCGTGATGTTGTTGCGCGTGCGCCCGTGCACGGGGAGGAATTGCGCGCGCGAGCAGCCGAAGTCGGCAAGATGCCGCTCGAAAGCGCTGATCTCGCCGTCGCCGACGAAGCCGGTGGCGATGGCGTCGACGCCGAGGATTCCCGCGACGCGCGCGACGTTGACGCCCTTGCCCGCGGGGTAGTGCCCCAGCATGCGGCCGGTGCAGGTTGCACACAGCCGCAACTCCTTCACTTCGATGACGTGATCGACGGCGGGGTGCAGCGTTACGGTTACAATGCGCTTCGTCTCCAGCACGGAGCGAGTGTAGCATCGGCGACGGCCGGGCTCCCCTCGAACTTCGGCCTTCAGGACAAGCGGCACCTCATGCTCACAGTCGACGTTCTCGCTCTGATTCTCCTCGTAGGCCTCTTCGCGGGCGTGCTCGGCGGACTGCTGGGGATCGGCGGCTCGATCATCATGATCCCAGCCCTGTCGATCCTCTTCTGGGGCGAGGACTACGGCAACCAGCACCTGATCCAGGCGGCCGCCATGATCGTCAATGTCGCCGTCGCCCTTCCCGCGGCGCTGCGGCACCACAAGGCAGGCGCGGTGCGCGTCGACGTGGTCAAGTGGATGCTGCCCGTCGCCCTGGTGACCATCGTCATCGGCGTGCTCCTCAGCAATCGCTTCCGTGCTGACGAACTCAAGCTCATCTTCGCCGCGTTTCTCGGCTACGTGGCCCTGGTGAATGCCTGGAAGCTGCTCAAGCGCAGCGACAGCAGGACCCCGCCCACGGACCAGGTGCGGCTCGGGGCGGGGCGCATCGGCATCGTGGCGTCGTTCATGGGACTCTCCGCGGGCTTGCTGGGAATCGGCGGCGGCGTCATCGCCGTCCCCGCCATGCAACTCTTCCTGCGACTGCCGCTGCGTCAGTGCATCGCGACGACGGCGGCGGTGATGTGCCTGAGTTCGCCGCTGGGCGCGGTGTTCAAGCTGGCCAGCCTGCCGGACAAGGGCCAGTCGCCCTGGGACGCGCTGCTCATCGCCGCGATGCTCGTGCCGACCGCGATCATTGGTGCGCGCCTCGGCGCCAAACTGACTCACGCCCTGCCGCTGCCGATCGTACGCGGCGTGCTGACGCTGCTGCTCATCGCCGCGTCTTTGCGCATGTCGGGTCTGTTTTCAACGATCCTCTGAGCGCGTGCGGGTATGAATCAGGCCGCCGCGTGCCCGGCCGGCTCGATGAGATCCAGCACCGCGGACCGGCTGTCGCCAAGGCGGGCCGTCGGAAACACGCCGTGCGTGCGCTGCAGCAGATGCCGCCGCGCTGTCAGCCGCAGCGCCTCGATCTCCTCGGAAATGCGGTCGAGCGCCGCGCGGGGGCCTTCTCGCAGCAGGTCGTCGGCATCGATGGGGTCGCCGTACACGACGGCAATGCGACTGCCGAGAAGCTTGGGGAACCGCTGCGTGCGTCGATACGCATCGAAGGCGCCATCGATGCCGACGGGCACGACCGGCACGCGCCCCCGCTTGATCAGGAGCGTCACGCCGGGCTGGAGCGGCTGCAGCGCCCCGTCGAAGCTGCGCGAGCCTTCCGGGAAGACAACGATCGGCGCGCCGTCCCTGGCAAGCTGCACCGCACCGCGCAGGGCGCCCACGTCGCCCCGCGACGTGTCGAGGGGAATGCAGTTGAGCGCCAGCAGGAAGCGCGACCACCAGCGCGGCCCGCTGAAGAGCGTCGCGCGCCCGAGAAAGAACGTTTCGCGCCGAGTCACGCCCAGCGCCACTGCGATCGGATCCAGAAACGACTGGTGATTCGCCACCAACAGGTACCCCCCGCGCGCCGGCAGGCGCTCGCGGCCGAACGCCCGGTAGCCGTACAGAATCGTGCACAATGCATGCGCCAGCCACCACACCGTCCGCCAGTTGAGGCGCACGTGCCCGCGCACGCGCATACCCCATTGCGGTCGGGCATCAATGCTGTTGCTCGTGGTCATGCGGTTCAACTCCTGCAGGGGAGCCGGCCTGCATCCGCAGACGATCCCTCACAATTCGTTCCAGCTCATCGACGACCTCTTCCAGCGACATCCCCGAGGTGTCCAGCCGAACTGCGTCGTCCGGGCAGCGCAGCGGGCTGTCCGCCCTGGTCGAGTCCCGATGATCCCGTTCCACGATATCGGCCAGAATCACCGCCTCGTCAACCCCCATGTGGCCCGCAGCGCGAAGTTGAGCGGCCCGGCGAGCGGCACGCACGCTCGCCGCCGCTTCCAGGTAGAGCTTCACGGCCGCATCCGGAAAGACCACGGTCCCCTGGTCGCGTCCCTCCGTCACCAGCCGGCTGTGCGCCGCCGCCAGACGACGCTGCTGCTCCACGAGCACCCGTCGCAGCGGCGGCAACGCCGACATGGGCGACACCAGCGCGCTCACCTCGGCGCCGCGGATCTGGGTCGTCACCTCACGTTCTCCGGCGAAGACGCGGGGCGGCTGCGCGCCGAAGTCGAAATCGATCCCCACGCGCCGCACCGCCGCGGCGATCGCCTCCCCGTCATCGAGCGGCAAACCCTCTGAGAGCGCAATCACCACAGCCGCCCTGTACATCGCGCCTGTGTCGAGAAAGTGAAATCCCAGGCGTCGAGCCAACTCCTGGGCGGTGGAGGACTTGCCCGTTCCCGCCGGGCCGTCGAGCGTGACGATGAAGCGTGCGTCAGCCTCGAGCAGTGAGGTCATTTTCCGTCGTCACCCTCGATGATCCGCCAGAGCCGCTTGCGCATGGTCTCGAGGTCCGCGCCGAGCTTGCCTGAACCGCGGGCGTCGATGGAGATTGCGCCGCTGTATCCGACCGAGAGCACCGCCTCCATGAGTTCGTCAAGCGGCTCGTCGCCGGTCTCGAAACTGGCGTTGACTGCGCCGCCGTAGGGCGTCAGGCGGCGCATGTACGTGACAGGATCATCGCTGGCACAGGCCGAGAGAAAGTCGGGAAAGGTGCCCAGGCGAAAGCCCCCGACCTTCTTGATGAGCGTTCCCAGTCGTTCGGGATCCTCGGTCAGGCCCCGCTGCGGGGCGATGAGCATGTTGATCTCGAGGCGCTCGGCGACCTCCATGGCGTTCTTGCAGGCGACGATGGTGTTGCTGAGTGCTTCTTCGCTGGCCTTGGCGTCAACGGCGAAGGCGATCGAGTTGGCGCCCAGGCGATGTCCGGCCCGCAGCAGCATCTCGACGCGATGCAGGGCGGCGTCCGCCTCCTCGCCGTTCGAGGAGGCGAGCGGAAGCGGCTCCTCGTCGACCAGCAGGAGGCAGGGGCAGTCGCATTTGTCCGCCCTGTCGCGGAGTTGATCGATATCGCGGACCGACCAGCCGCTCAGCAGGCTCGCCGGGACGCTCAATCCGCGCAACTTGAGGAAATCGCGGCAATAGACCGGAAGGTCGCGCAGGGAGGCCAGGGCGACGTCCGTGTCGGCAAGCAGACGATGGATCGAGTTGGGGCCCAGTGTCAGCAGCATCTTCCGGTGGCTGGCGAGTCTACTGAGGCACGGCGGCAAGGCAAGTCACCCGCACGCCTGCCGAATCCAAAAAGACGAAACCGGCGCAGGCGCGCCGGCTTCGTCCGGAGGAGAGAAGAGTAAGTCCAACGTCTCGCTGGAGCAGACACGCAACCCCCGCGAGACGCTCCCTCGAGTCCCGCTGCGTTCACCATGATAACCATCTTGCCCAAGTTATCAAGATGTCCTTGGATTCTATATCACCTTGTCATGCAAACGGCTGGATGGCCGATGGCCCGCTTGCTCAGCCGCGCCGACGCCCTATCCTGTGGGCTCACCCCAAGCGGAAGGTTGCCATGCCCACCCCATCTGACCGCCGTTACTCCGACACGCATGAATGGTTCAAGCTGGAAGGTGACACGCTCACGGTAGGCCTGAGTGAATTTGCCGTAAACGAGCTTACGGACATCACTTACGTCGAGATGAAGTCCGTCGGCTCCGAAATCGGGGCCGGCGATTCAGTCGGCGAGGTCGAGTCCGTCAAGACCACCAGCGATGTCTACAGCGTCTGTCCCGGCGAGATCATCGCCGTCAACGACAAGCTCGAGGACGAGCCGGGCGTCATGAACACCGACCCCTACGGCGAGGGGTGGCTGGTCAAGCTGAAGCCCAGCGACACCGCGCCGCTTGACAACCTGCTGGACGCCTCCTCCTACGACGAACGCTTCCCGGTCTCCTGAGCGCCGTGACGGACCGGGCGTCGTTGCTCGCGCCGCCCTGGCGCGCTGCTGCCGCCGCGCGCCGCCGCCGCGTCCTTCCCGATCAGAAACGCTTGCCCCGGCATTGCCAGTAAGACGAGGTGTCATGATCCGCGCAGTCGGCGTCAGCAAGTCGTTCTCCCTCGGCCAGCGCCGCGTCCAGGCGCTGCGCTCGATCGACCTGCGGATTGAGGAGCCGGGCTTCTACGCCATCATGGGGGCGTCCGGGTCCGGCAAGTCGACGCTGCTGCACCTGCTCGCGGGGCTGGATCGACCCGATGCCGGTGAAATCGAGGTCGCCGGACGCGACCTGGCGCGACTCAGCGAAGCGGAACTCACCGCCTATCGCCGCGACGTGATCGGCATCGTCTTCCAGCAGTTCAACCTCATTTCCACGCTCACCGCCAGAGAGAACGTCGAACTGCCGGGGATGCTGGCGGGGAAGCCGGCCGACTGGCTGCGGCAGCGCAGCGACGAGTTGCTCGGGCGCATGGGACTGCGCGAGCGGTCGCAGCACCGTCCCGATGCGCTGTCCGGGGGCGAACAGCAGCGCGTGGCCATCGCGCGTTCGCTGCTTTTCGAACCGCAGGTCATCTTCGCCGACGAGCCGACAGGCAACCTCGATTCGCGCACAGGCGAGCAGTTCTGGCGAGCCCTGCACGAGGTGATGGCGGGCCGGGAGGCGATCGTGCTGGCGGTGACGCACGAGCCGCTCGCCGCCGTGCATTGCCGCACCGCCTTTGTGCTGACCGACGGCCGGATCGTGGGCCGGTTTGACACTGAGGGTCTCGATGGCGCCACCCTTTCGCGTCGCTATCAACAGCTTTCTCAGCCGGCCTAAGCGCTCGGCGCTGCTGCTGGCGGCGATCGCGCTCTCCGTGGCGCTCATCGTCACGGTGTCCTGTGCGCTGGCGTCGGTGTACGCGGCGGTCACGCGCACCGCCGACGTCACGGTCGGACGCGCGGATGTGCGAATCACGCACGCCTTCAACAGCTATGTGGAAGCGGAGCTGTATGACCTGGCGCGCACCTGGCCCGGCGCGGCGATCGTCGTCTCGCGCGAACCTTTCCCCCTGCCGCTGCTCAATCAGCGCACGGGCCGCCGTGCAACGCCGCGTGCGATCGGCGTGCGGCTTGATGTCGAGTACGAGGTGCGCCCACTTGACCTGCGCGACGGCCGCGTCCCGCGCGCGCCCGGCGAGATGGTCATTGATCCGATGGTCGCCGACGAACTGGACGCGCGGCTGGGCGACACGCTTCTGCTGCAGCGGCTGGGCGAGTCGATGTCGTTCACCGTGGTCGGCATCGTCGAACGCCCGCGCTTCCCCATCCTGCAGCGCAAGGAAGTGCAGATCGCGCAGGAGACGATCGAGTGGCTGCACGGCCGCGAACCGCGCTACTCGGGTATCGACATCCTGCTGGAGCCGGGGCTCGATCCGCAGGCGTTCGTCGCGACGCACGAGGATGAGTTGCCGCAGAGCCTCACGCTGCAGACGACCGAGCGCGTGACGAGCAACCTCAAGGCGAACCTCGCCTCGACACAGGTGTCGTTTCTCCTGGTGGGGATTCTCACCTTCATGTCCGCGGCGTTCATCATCCTGACGGGCATGACGGTGAACGTCGCGGAGCGCACGCGCGAGCTTGCCGTCCTGCGCGCCATCGGGGCCAGCCGCCCTCAACTGGCGCTGACGCAGATGTACGGTGGGCTGCTCTTCGGAGCGGTAGGAACGCTTCTCGGCGTGCCGCTCGGGCTGGGGCTCGGGTATCTCATCTATCTCGGCTACACGGAATTCCTCACGGCGGGGTTTCACGTGCACGAGCGCGGTCTGCTCTTCGCCTGCCTCGGATCGATCGTGTCGGGGCTCGCAGGGGCGGTCTACCCCGCCTACGTCGCCGCCACGATCTCGCCCCTTGCCGGGCTCAAGGTGCGCGCCAGCGCCCCCAGGCCGCGCGGCGTAGTGCTGTGCGGCGTATTTGGAGCGCTGCTCATCGTGCTTCAGTTCGTCCTCCTCTACGCGCCGGCGGAATTGCAGACGTCGTTCTGGCTCTACGCAACCTTCGCGCTTCCCGCGATGTATCTGGGATACTTCCTCGCCGCTGTCCCCGTGGCGTGGCTCGTCGCGAGCCTCGGGGGACCGCTGCTGGCGCGGCTGTTGCGCCTGCCGCCCGGCATGCTGGCGCGCATGGAGCACGCGGCGCCGTATCGCTTCGGCCTGACCGCGGGCGCTCAGATGGTGGGGTTGTCGATCATGATCACCGTGTGGAGCAGCGGTATGTCGCTGTTTCGCGACTGGATTGACGCAGTGCGCTTTCCCGACGCCATCGCCCACGCCTGGTTCGGCATCCCGGAGGAGAAGT
>CAZZPX010000075.1:0-10121 GCA_964655955.1 uncultured Phycisphaerales bacterium
GCACGGTGTGGATGAGGGGCCGACGTCGGCCTCGCAACTGCGCCTGACCCTGGTCGACCTCGCCGACGATCGCTCCGCGCCCTACCGCAGTCTCGTCGAGCGCGAGGCGACCCAGCGCACGCGCTCGAACCATGGCGAGGAAGAGGTTCCCCTGCTCAGCAGCCCCTTCACGAGCAGTTCATCATGAAGCACCGCAGCGCACACGCACGACCTCGCCGCTCACGAATGCAGCGCCACGCCGACACGCCGCGCGCGCGCTTCGCTTCACCCCGCTTCCCTGTTCGCTCTCGGTGCAGCCCCTTGGCGGTGGCCTCCTTTCTCGCGCTCTGCCTGGCGCCGGCGCTCGCCGCCCCCTTGCCGCCCGGCGACCTGCAGATCGTGACCAGCGGCAGCGCGGGAGAACTGGCGCACCTCGATCTCGATGCCGGGCTGGAGCCGTCGGCTGCGGAGCTGGCGATTCTGCGCGGCCGGGAGCGCGTCCGCTCGGACAACGCTGCGGTCTATTACCTCCAGGCGATGTTGCTCCTGCCCGAGCGCGGGGAGCGCCTGCGCGCGGTGGACGGGACGCCGGATCGATTCGAGGTGCTGGCGCGCGAAGACTATGGCGAGGTGCTGCGCTCGGCGGAGATCGACACGCTCATTCGCGCGGCGCTGCATTGCAGCACGTGCGACTTCCAGGTGGACGCCTCCGGCGGCGCGGGAACCCCGTTGCCGCATCTGCGCGAGGCGACGTGGCTCATCGACTATATGGCCATCTGCGCCGACTTCGACCTGGCGCGTGGCCGGCCGTGGTCGGCGCTGCGGCGGTATGGCGACATGCGGGCGGTGAGTCGCGACATCGCCTCGGGCGCGGGACTGGTGAGCGCGCTGACCGGCATGAAGCTGGAGGCGACGCAGCAGGAGCGCTTCCTCGACGCCCTGCCGAAATTGATTGAAGCGGGCGTTCCTGCGAGCAGCCTGGAGACGCTGTACCTGCATGCGGAGCGCCTGGCCCCGACGGTGCGCTCCGCCTTCAGCGCCGAGTCGCTCTTCGAAGATTCGATTCGCAAGGCGATCAGCATGCTGGACGGCGGGCGCGTCGATCTCTTCTGGGCGCAGCTCGAGGAACTCTATGGCCTGCGCGGAGCGGGGTCGCTGCGCGAGGCGGCGCTGCGCCAGAAGGCCCTGACCAGCGAACAGGCCGACGACCCGCGGGCGCTCGCGTCGTTCGCCGCGGCGGAGCTGCGCGCCTACGCGCAGCACGTGGATCGCCTGGTGCTGCTCATGGAGCAACCGCCGGCGGAGCGCGAGGCGGCACTGCGCAAACTGCACGAAGACCTGGTGGCGGACTTGTCGCAGGGGATCGTGGCGCGGCGTTTCGCGCCGGTGCTGCCGCAGCTCGCGCGCGAAATCGAGGCGCACCAGCGCAAGATTTGCGCCATGCAGTTGCTTCTGGCGGCATGCGCGGAGCGGGTGCGCTACGGGGAATTCCCTGCCGACCTGCAGGCGTTGCGGACGTCACGGCCGGAGGTGTGCACAAAAGATCGGCTCAATGGCGGGGAATTAATGTATGCGGCCGAGGGTGAAACCGTTACAATCGGCTGGTCCAGCGAAGGGCCGGGTTCGACGCCTGTGCAGTTGAGGGTGACCTGGCCGACGGAATAGGTTGGTTCTTGTCGTGCTCTCTATCTCTCCTCTGCCGTGAAGAGGTCGGGCCCGCCGACGTGGCCGAGGCCCGACCTCTCCACACGGTACGCCGGAGCTTGCGATACACACGAAGCGGATCGTTGAGATTGCGCTGCCGCGGGCGCGGCTGACAACATTCGCACGCCGAGCGGAGGTCGGCGCGGGCGCCGCTGCTGCTGGCGGGTCCCTCGGGCCGCCGCTACACTGCCGCCGCTATGGGCAAGACGCGCGAAATCAAGAAGCGGATCAAGGCGGTCGCCAATATCCGCCGCATCACCAAGACGATGCAGATGATCGCCACGGCGAAGTTCCAGGCGGCGATGACCCGCGCCACCGCCGCCAAACCCTACGCCGACGGCATCTATCAGCTCGTCGTCGACCTGGCGGCGACAGCAGGGAATATCGAGCATCCCCTCGCCAATCCGCCCGCAACCTCGCCCGGCCGGGTGCTTCTGCTCATCGTCACCTCCGATCGGGGTTTGTGCGGGGCGTACAACAGCAACGTGCTGCGGCTCGCCAATCGCACCTATCGCGAACTGAGAGAGACGAAGGAGGTCGTGGTCGACCTGGTCGGCCGCAAGGGCCTCGCCTTTTGCCGCTTCAGCGGCATCGCGGTGGCGACGCAGCACCAGTTCGGCGACAAGCCGGCCTTCGAGGACGTCGAGCCGCTCGCCGAGAGCTACATGCGAGAGTACATCGCCGGCAAGTACGACGCCATCGAGATCGTCTACACGCGCTTCCTCAGCAACGCCCGCCAGGTGGCGACGCGCCAGCGGCTGCTTCCCCTCTCGCCCGAGGTCTCGGAGGAAGCGAAGCAGGGATCGCGCGTCGAGTATGAGTTCAGCCCGCCCGCGGAGGAACTGCTCGAGCACCTGCTGCCCGCCGCGGTGAAGACATCGCTGCACCAGGCGCTGAGCGAAGCGCTGGTGAGCGAACAGATCATGCGCATGGTGGCGATGAAGGCGGCGACGGACAACGCCGGCAAGATGCGCAAGAGCCTCACGCTGCAGTACAATCGCGCCCGCCAGGCGCAGATCACGACGGAGCTGACCGAGATCGTCTCCGGAGCCGCAGCTCTCGAGTAAGGTGGGTGGTCACTCTTGGAATTAAGAACCCCCGGGACCCTGCTGGATCCCGGGGTTCTTGTATCTGGGGTGATCGGCTGTGCGCGGCGCTCAGTCGCCCTGCCTGTCGAGATGCACGTCCATCTGCGGGAAGGGGATGCCGATGCCGGCGTCGTCCAGGGCCTTCTTCACTTCGCGGATGCCCGCCTGCTTGACGGCGAGGAAATCCGAAGTGTTCGCCCACACGCGCACCTCCCAGTCCACCGAGGAAGCGCCCAGGCCCAGGAGAATCACCGCGGGCGCATCGTCCGTGAGTATGTTGGGAATGCGCTGCGCCGCCGCCTCGAGCACCTCGCGCGTCCTGTCGATGTCAGCGCTGTATTCGGTGCCGACCGAGATGTCGACGCGGCGTTTGGGGTGGTAGGTGATGTTCTCGATCACCTGGCCGAAGACGTTGCTGTTGGGGATGATGATGCGGCGGTTGTCGAAGGTGTCGAGCGTGGTGGTGAAGAGTTCGATCTCGTAGACCTTGCCGAGGTTGCCGGCGACGTTGACCACCTGGTCGACGCGGAAGGGTCGAAAGAGCAGGAGCATCACGCCCGCGGCGACGTTGGAGAGGCTGCCCTGAAAGGCGAGGCCGATGGCGAGGCCGGCCGCCCCGAGGACCGCCCCGAAAGCGAATACATCGATCCCCACGTAGCCCAGCGCCCCAAGGAGTGCGAAGAGCAGCACCGCCCAGCGCACGGTCCGGCCGGCGAAACGCGCGAGCGTCAGGTCGACCCTGGCGCGCTCGAGCGTCTTGCCGGTGATCCGGCCGAGCACGCTGGCGATCAGCCAGGCGATGAAGAGAAAGACCAGCACGCCGACGGCGGGGACGAGGTACTCCTGTACGACCATGCCCCAGTCGATGTTCTGCCAGTCGAGGCTTCCGCCGCCGTTCCCGTTGCCCGCGGCCTGCGCCGCGTCGGCACCCTGTTGTGCCGCTTCGCCGGTTGGTTCAGTCTGCATGAATCTTTCTCCGGATTAAGAATCGCGCTGCTCGGCTCGAGCAGCGCGATCGTCGATGCTTCCTGTCGTTTGCCATAGAACGCCCAGCCGAGCGACACGAAGTAGTAGAAATCATTCTTCTCCGTGTCGGGGCCCGGGTCGCTGTCGTACTGGTTCTCGACGCCGAGCTTCAGATAGAGGCTGGTGGCCTCATCGAGGAGGATCTCGTACGCAGCCAGGCTGTTCCAGCGATACTCCCCGGTCTCATCGAGGTTGGGGTAGAGGTAGGTGGCGGCGGCGAACTTGTGCCCCTTCTTGATGTTGTAGTCATACTCCAGCCCGAGCATGGCCTCCGGGTAGACATCCTCGTCCTCGGCACCGATCTCCTTCGTGGCACCCAGGCCGGCCAGGCCAAGCAAGGTCTGCTTGTCATCCTTGATGAACTCGTACCCCACGCCGCCGAACACCGAAACGCGATGATCCCAATCCTTGAACTCGTCCATCTCCCAGGTTCCCTCGACGAAGAGCCGCCAGGGGGAGTCGCCCAGGATCCAGTCGTTGCGCAGGCTGGCGAGGAAGCGGTTCTCCGTCTCGTCGGAATCCTGCTGCGACCAGAGGTAGCTGAGGCGCGCCTTCGTGACCATCTCCGACGTTTCGCGCTTGGCGTTGAACCCCGCCCGGAAGCTGGTGCGGTCGGTGTTGCCGCTCGATCCATCCAGACCGAGGTCAACGCCACCCGACCATTCGTCCAGCCAGGACTTCTCCTGCTGGGCGATGGCAGCTTCCTCCGCGGCAGCGGCGGCGTCAGTGGCGTCCGGGTCATCCTGGGCGACGGCGCTCCCCGCTGACAACATCAATAACGACAAGGCAAGTGTGATTCTGTTCCTGGTGTGCATATGCGACTCTCCTGTGGGTTCGGCGTCGAAAGTGTGCGCGGGATGCGTGGTCGGACCCGAACCCGATGGGACCGGACGCAGGCCGCCACGTCACCCGCCTCGGACAGCCCCATCCTATCGACCGCCCGCAAAACCAGCAGGGATCGGCAGGCGGAAGGCTGAGGGTCGCGGATTGTACGTGAAAGTACGTGGACGGGGGCGGAAGTTAGCCGGGGCTCCTGGGGGGCGTCCCCCTCACGGAAACAGGCTTGCCCGGCGTGGGGTACAGATTCCGTCAAAGCCCGGCGGCAACCGCGAATCCCCCCGCAGCGTCGCTAGAATGCGCGCAATGACCAAACTTGCAGCCACTTCGACCGCACTCGGACCGACCTGGAGCCTGGATGAGGCTCGTGAGCTCTACCAGATCAAGCACTGGGGCCGGGGCTACTTCGGCATCAATGATGAAGGGCACGTGACCGTCCACCCCAACCGCGGCGTCAAACGGGAAATAGACCTCTTTGACGTTGTCCAGGGGCTGCGCGAACGGGACCTACACGCGCCGGTTCTCATCCGCTTTTCGGACATCCTTGTCGATCGGCTGCACGATCTGCACAACGCCTTCGCCGCCGCGATGAAGGAGAACGACTACCACGGCCGCTACACAGCCGTCTATCCCATCAAGGTCAACCAGCAGCGACCGGTGGTGGAAGAGGTCATGCGGCACGGCCCGGCGAGCGATTTCGGCCTGGAGGTCGGCAGCAAGCCGGAACTGCTCGCGGTCATGGCCCTCACCGCCGACGAGCCAGAGCGACTCATCATCTGCAACGGCTTCAAGGACGACGGCTACATCGAGGCGGTGGTGCTGGCGACGAAGCTCGGCCGGCGCATCATCCCTGTGGTCGAAAAGCCCAGCGAACTCAACCTGCTCATCAAGCATGCCAAGAAATACGACGTGCGGCCGTCGATCGGCGTGCGCGTGAAGCTCGCCGCCCAGGGCACGGGTCGCTGGCGCGAGTCAGCGGGCGTGCGCTCGAAGTTCGGCCTGACGCTGAGCGAGGTGCTGCGCAGCGTCGAACTGCTGCGCGAGGAGGAGATGCTCGACTGCCTCAAGCTCGTGCACTGCCATCCCGGGAGCCAGATCAGCGACATTCGCCGCCTCAAGGACGCCATCGCGGAACTGGCGCACGTGTACGGCGAACTGGTGCGGCTGGGCGCGGGGATGGAATACATCGACGTCGGCGGGGGGCTGGGTGTGGATTACGACGGCAGCCAGACGAACTTCCGCTCGTCCATGAACTACAGCGTCGCGGAATACGCCGGCGAGGTGGTCTACCGCGTCGCCACGATCTGCAACGAGCGCGAGATCGCCCACCCGACGATCATCAGCGAGTCCGGCCGGGCCATCGCCGCCTACCAGAGCGTGCTGGTCTTCAACGTGCTCGGCTCCAGTTCACTGGTGCAGGCGAACGGCGATCACGACTTCACCGCCGAGTGCGACCCCGACGATGAGGAGACGCCCCAGCCGATCCGCGACCTGCTCGACGCCTTTGCCTCCTTGACGGAGCGGCGGCTGGTCGAGTGTTACCACGATGCGGTGCAGGCGCGGGATCAGATTCTCAACCTCTTCACCATGGGGTACATCACGCTGGAGCATCGCTCGCTGGGCGAGCGCCTCTTCTGGGCGATCTGCAAGAAGGCGTGGACGATCTGCCGCAACGCGCATGAACTGCCCGAGGAACTCGAGGATCTGGAGACCATTCTCAGCGAGATCTACTTCTGCAACTTCTCCGTCTTCCAGTCCCTGCCTGACAGTTGGGCGATCGGCCAGCTCTTCCCCATCATGCCGATCCATCGCCTCGAGGAGCAGCCGACGCGCAAGGCTGTGCTCGCGGACATCACCTGCGACTCCGACGGCAAGGTCGATCGCTTCGTGGATCAGCGCGACGTGAATCACACGCTCGATCTGCACGAACTCAGATCGGGCGAGGAGTACTACCTCGCCGCGTTTCTCGTCGGGGCGTACCAGGAAACGCTCGGCGATCTGCACAACCTCTTCGGCGACACGCACGTCGTCCATATCTGTCTCCACGACGAGGGCGGCTGGTGGATCGAGGAGGTCGTGCGCGGCGACACCGCCCGCACCGTGCTCGGCTACGTGCAGTACGAAGCGGATCGGCTCCTGCCCCAACTCACGCGGGACTGCGAAAAGGCGGTTCGCGATCGCCGCATGACCCTCGGCGAGAGCCAGCAACTCCTGCGCTTCTACGAGTCGGAGATGAATGGCTACACCTACCTCGAACCGGACTGAAAGTACAAGTCCGACAAGCCCAAGCGAGTGAGGAAGAAGCTGTGACTGCGGACTATCCGAATTTCCTCGGCGTCGATGATGTCGATCCGGCCGTGGCCAAGGTCGTCATCATTCCCGTTCCTTATGACCTGACCAGCACCTGGCACAAAGGCGCCGACCAGGGGCCGCGGGCCCTGTTACAGGCCTCCACAGCCGTCGAGCTGTATGACATCGAGACCGACAGCGAGGTGCATGATCAGGGCATCGCGACGCTGCCTCCCCTTGAATGCGCCGAATCGCCGGAGCAATTGGCGCGGCTGGTCGAGTCGGCGGTGGGGCGGGCGCTCGATCGCGGCCAGCTTCCCGTCGTGCTCGGCGGCGAGCATTCCGTCTCTATTGGCGCCATCGAAGCCGCTGCCGCTCACTCACGCAACCTCTCCGTGTTGCAGATCGACGCTCACGCCGACACGCGCGAACGCTACGAAGGCTCGACGCACAATCACGCCTGCGTCATGGCGCGGGCGCGGCAGAGCGCCCAGATCGTGCAGGTCGGCATTCGCAGCATGGATGTGAGTGAGAAGGCGAAGCTGGATCGGCCGCGCGTGTTCTTTGCGCACGACATTGCGGCGGCGAGCGAGCGCGGCTGGATGGATCGCGTCGTCGAACTGCTCACAGGCGACGTGTACATCACCATCGACCTCGACGCCTTCGATCCCTCGGTGCTCCCCGCCACGGGCACGCCCGAGCCGGGCGGGCTCAATTGGTGGACGGTGAACGAACTGCTGCGCCGCGTAACGGCGAGCCGGCGCGTGATCGGCTTCGACGTCGTCGAACTGCTCCCCCAGCCGGGCCAGCACGCCAGCGACTTCCTCGCCGCCAAGCTCGTCCATCGCCTGCTCAGCATGATCTTCGCGCCCGGCGCTGCGGCGCCGTGAATTCGGCCAGGCCACAGCGCTCTCCTCGCGCGGCGAGAGATCAAGGCGCCCACGGCTTACCGCGGCAGTGAGGCGGGCGACGCTGGGCGGTCGATGCTCAGCAGCCGTCGCCGTAGTGTCCGAGCAGTTCGCCGAGATCGGCCTGGTCCGTGTCGCCGTCGCCGTCGAGGTCGCCGCCAGCATCGATGCCGTACGCAGCGAGCAGCTCGCCGAGGTCGCTCTGATCGATGCAGCCGTCGCCGTTGAGATCACCGGGAATGCCGCTGTCGAAGCTGGCGACGAAGTGGCCGCTCGTGCCATCGTCGAAGTCAAGGCGGAAGGCGAGTTCGCCGCCGTCACTCATGCCGCCGGGTTCGTACCGGATCACGGTGCGCACGTCGCCGGGCGCGCCGGGAAGTTCGAACTCCTGCAGATAATGCGCCACGATCGCCGCCTGGCCCTCGGGGCTGACCATGAGCAGACCGATCGTCTCTCCGGCGCCCGAGTCGTTGAAGGAACCGGTGAAGGCGAAGTGGCCGTCGTCGCTGAAGCCGACGATGCCGCTCGCGCTGCCGAGAATCACGTCGGGCAGGCCGGGCAGCGCTTCGTCCGGATGCACGAGCGTGGCCAGCGAACCGTCCATGTCATGCCAGATGGCGCGCGGCGGCGGCGTGAAGGGATCGCCGTCATCGTCGGGCGTCGCCGCGGTGAAGGCGACCTGGTCGTGCTCGTTGAGGTGCGCGATGCCCATGAGCCCGAAGTTGTACGGCCGGCCCGGCGCCGGATCGCCGTCGCGCACGAGCAGTTCCACTTCGCCGTCGCGATTGGTGAAGACGCCGGTGTGTGTGGGCTCCGCGCCGCTGAGCCGCGAGTGGAACGTGACATGCCCCGACTCATTGACTTCGAAGGCGCGGAAGATGAGCCCGACGCTCTGGCCATACACCACGCCGTCGGGAAGCCCGGGCGCCTGATCCCCTTCGCGCGCCAGGGGCGCAAGCGCGCCGTCGACGGTGGCGAAGACGACCTCGTCGCTGTAGGAGTCCACGCCGCTGTTCATGATGCCCGCCTGAATGAGCGGCCGGCGCACGTCGTCGGCGAAGGCCCCCTCGATGGCGATCCCGCGCATCAGCGGCCCGGAAATGACGGTCCCCGTCGGGAACCCCGGCGCCTGCTCGCCTTCGCGCACGACGGTCTCGAACGAGCCCGCCTCGTACGACCAGATGATCTCATCGTTGTTGTTCGTGATGCCGCTGCCGTTGAGGCGATCGAAAAGCAGGATGCGTCCAGCATTGTCGATGGCCAGCATGCCGACGAAGTCGAAGGTAGCGCCGGGTACTCCCGGCGCCGCCTCGCCGGCGCGGCCGACGAGTTCGAGGTCTCCGGGCGCGCCGGCCCAGAGGCCCTCGTCGTTGCTGGAGTTGACTCCGTCCCCGGTGAGGCTGGCCTGGAATGCGGCCCGGCCGGCCGCGAGCTTGGGCGGCGAGGGAAGGTAGTCGCTGGGAAACTCGAAGAAGTTGACGCCGCCGGGCGTGCCGGGCGCGTGCTGCCCTCCGCGCGCGACGAGCGTCAACTCGCCGTTCACCTCGCTCCACACGCCGCTGTCGTTGTACTGGTTGACGCCGCTCCCCGCGAGCAGGGCGGTGAAGCCGACGTTGCCCTGCGCATCGATGGCGGGACGGAGGAAGCTGTGATTGAGCGGCGTGGTCAGCGCCGAGAAGTACACGCCGTCGGACGTCCCGGGCGCGTGATCGCCGCTGAGCGCCACCGTGCGATAGCTCAGGCTCGGCGACTGCCCCAGGGCGCTGCCGGCAAGGGCAAGCAAGCCGATCGCGGCCAGCGCCGGGCGCGCAGAGAAACGAAGTACGGAGTTGCCGATGTGTGCTGCTGAACGTGCGTGTTGCATTGGGTCGTCTCCCATGTGTGACGCCGGGGCGGCGCGGGTCGCGTCTCTCGCGTCTGCCAAAGTGCGCTGACACGCGACGTCAAGGTCGCCTTCAGTGTGCGATTGCGAGCGCGAAGCGGAGTGGGCGCGCTCGAGGATCCAACTCAAGTAGAGCAGCACAATTGGCTCCGTGATGCACGAAATCCGCAAGATCAGGCGGGAATTCCTCGCGGCGAGAACCGCCGGGAGCCGACGCCGCCCCGTGCAACGGAGCCGCTCGGCACGGTATCCTCTGCTCACCCCGCGCTACGAAAGAGGATCGTCATGGCTGAACTGTTCACCTTTGCATCGCTCGCCGCCCTGGCGACGCTGGCGGCGCTGGCGATCGTGCTGGGTATCGACAACGTGGTCTTCATCGCCAGTCTTGCCGTCAAGCTGCCCGAGTCG
>CAZZPX010000076.1:0-3334 GCA_964655955.1 uncultured Phycisphaerales bacterium
CGATGATGTACGTGGCCCTCACCTACGATCACCGCATCGTCGACGGCCGCGAGGCGGTCACCTTCCTGCGCCGCATCAAGGAGTCGCTGGAGGACCCGGCGCGAATGCTGCTGGAGGCGTAAGCCGGTCTTTCTTCACACTTTCTCACGTCACTCATCATGCCTACACACGACCTACTCATCATCGGAGCCGGACCGGGCGGATACGTTGCCGCCATTCGCGCCGCACAACTCGGCATGGACGTCGCCTGCGTCGACGAGAACGAGGCGCTCGGCGGCACCTGCCTGCGCGTCGGCTGCATCCCCAGCAAGGCGCTGCTCGAGTCCAGCCACCGCTACGACGCGGCGCGCAACGAACTGAAGGCGCACGGCGTAAAGGTCGGCGAGGTCTCCCTCGATCTCGCCGCCATGCTCAAGCGCAAGGAGCGCATCGTCGAGACGCTTACCAAGGGCATCGCCGGCCTGTTCAAGAAGAACAAGATCACGCACTACCAGGGCCGCGGCAGCTTCGAGGCCCCGGGTCGCGTCAGCGTCCAGGGCAAGGGCGGCGAGTCCCAGACGATCGAGGCGACGCGCATCATCATCGCCACCGGCAGCGTTCCCGCCTCACTGCCCGGCATCGAGATCGACGGCGACCGCATCGGCGACAGCACGGCCGCCCTGCGCTATGCCGACGTGCCCGAGCGCCTCATCGTCATCGGCGCGGGGTACATCGGCCTGGAACTCGGCTCGGTGTGGAACCGCCTCGGCTCCCACGTCACCGTCCTCGAGTACCTCGATCGCGTCCTGCCCGGCATGGACGGAGAGACAGCGGCGCAGGCCCAGAAGATCTTCAGCAAACAGGGCCTGACCTTCCGCCTGCAGTCCAAGGTCACAGCCGCAAAGGTCGAGAAGGACGCATGCATCGTCGAGAGCGAAGGCGCAGAACCCCTCGAAGCCGATCGCGTCCTCGTCGCTGTCGGCCGCAAGCCGAACACCGAGCATCTGGGACTCGACAAGGTCGGCCTGGAAGTCGACGAGCGCGGCTTCATCCCCGTCGACGACTCGTTCCAGGCGACGGAAGGGATCTATGCGATCGGCGACGTGATTGGCGGCGTCATGCTCGCGCACAAGGCGGAGGAGGAAGGCGTGGCCTGCGTCGAAAAGATGGCGGGCGGCGGCGGCCACGTCGACTACGCCGTCATCCCCGCCGTCGTCTTCACGCACCCCGAGATCGCCTCGGTCGGCCGCACCGAAGAGCAGCTTCAGGAAGCGAGCGTCGACTATCGCAAGGGCGTGTTCCCCTTCCAGGGCAACGGCCGAGCCCGCACGCTCGGCGAGGCCGTCGGACAGGTAAAGATCCTGGCCGACAAGACCACGGATCGCGTGCTGGGTGTGCACATCATCGGGCCGACCGCGGGTGAGCTGATCGCCGAGGCCGCCGCGGCCATGTCCTTCGGCGCCAGCAGCGAGGACATCGCCCGCACCTGCCACAGCCATCCGACGCTGGCTGAGGCGGTGAAGGAAGCGGCGCTCGCCGTTGACGGTCGACCGCTGCACATCTGAGGCCGCCGCGCCACGCAGTGGCGTTGCGGCGAGCGTTCAGTGGGGGTCGATGTCCAGCCCGAAGTCGAGTTGCACGGCCGAGTGCGTCACCGCGCCGACCGAGATGCGGTTGACGCCGGTCTGGGCAACCGCCCGCACCGTCTCCAGCGTCACCCCGCCGGATGCCTCCAGGATCAGTTCCGGCCGCATCGCGTCCCGCCGGGCCGCCGCCTGCCGCAGCGTTGCCGGGTCCATGTTGTCAAGAAGAACCGCATCCGGGCCGTCCTTGCCGAGGGCGAAGACGGCGTCGAGCTGATCGAGCCGATCCACTTCGACTTCCACGAAGCGCACCCCCGGTTCGTCCTGGCGGCGCCGCATCACCTCGCGCAGCGTGTCCGCGATCGCTTTCGGCGAGAGACCGGCGAGGTGATTGTCCTTGATCATGACCGCGTCATACAGGCCCAGGCGGTGGTTCACGCCGCCGCCGCAGCGCACGGCGTATTTCTCCAGGGCTCGCAGACCGGGGGTGGTCTTGCGCGTGTCGCAGACTTGCACGCCGGTCCCGGCGACGGCCTCGACGTAGCGACTGGTCAGCGTGGCGATGCCCGACAGTCGGCCCAGCAGGTTGAGCAGCGTCCGCTCGAGCGCGAGCAGGTCGCGCAGCCGGCCGCTGATCCCGGCGACGGCGGATCCGGCCTCGACCCGCTCGCCGTCGCGAACGTGCGGCTGGAGGGAGAGGTCGGCGCCGAAGGCGTCACAGAGCATGTCGAACGTCGCCAGTCCCGCCAGGGTGCCGCTCTCCCGGGCCCGGATGGCGGCCTGGCCTCGGGCGTCGTCGTTGCAGACGATGCGCGAGGTGACATCGCCGGTCGAACCGAGATCCTCCCGGGCGGCAAGGCGAAGAAGTTCCGCGATCAGACCGTCGCGGCTGAGGTCGCGGAACGCCTCGTTGAGCTGTTGAGCCGTCGTCGCAGACATGCCGCCAGTGTAGGAATTGCGGAGCGAGACCGCTGCGGGGGGCGCCGCGATATTCTCCTAAACCCGTGTCACTGAGACGGATGCGCTGCCGGTGGCCCGCTTCGCGCGCCCGGGCCGCATCGGCGTGGAGCTGGCGTCACGTTCAGCCAGATGCTCGTACGGTGCTCGGTCGGGTACCCTGGTTAGCAGATTTGACTTGACTTTGTGAGGATTTAAGGCAGCATAGATAGCGAGCTAGGGAAGCAAGTGCGTCCACGCCTGATGCGCCGTCTGGGAAGAACAGTTTCCGGGGAGGTCTGTACGCCAGATCACGTCATCGCTGTCGACGTGTGGCTGTTGCCGTGCGTTCGCAGCCTGCTTTAACTCTGCCCTCGCTTCGAGGGAGGAAGGAAGGACACATGTCACTGAAGACGTTTCGGCTTCTCTTGGCCGTGGGCGCGGCAAGCGCTTTCGCGGCCGCGGCGTCCGGCGCCGTCATCACTTTCGATGACCTCGTCGGTCAGGGACCCGTGCCGAACGGGTACGGCGGCGTCGCCGACTGGAGCGGGTGGGAGTACTATGACTGGGACCAGCCCCCGTACACTCCCCATTCGCCGCCCACCCGCGTGTACAACTACAGCGATCTCACCTTCGGCTTCGGCACCGACGTCGTCT
This sequence comes from uncultured Phycisphaerales bacterium, assembly GCA_964655955.1. Taxonomy (GTDB): domain Bacteria; phylum Planctomycetota; class Phycisphaerae; order Phycisphaerales; family JAGLTS01; genus CAZZPX01. The sequence goes on from CAZZPX010000076.1 coordinate 3,156, forward strand.
TCGAAGGCGCCTGGTTCGCCGGCTATGACTCCGTGTACTTCACGCTGTACAACAACGGCGGGCTCGTCCACACCAGCGCCTCGGTCGGCCTCAACGGCGACGGCGTGCCCAAGTGGCTCGCGAGCGGCTACGGTGGTCTGGTCGATGAGGTCAAGGTGAACGGCACCCCTGGCTTCTTC